>JASFEQ010000253.1:0-6717 GCA_050124735.1 Desulfobacteraceae bacterium
ATCTATCCCCAATTCCTGAGCCAGCCTCTGGGGGCCCATGCCGTAAATGATGCCAAAGTTGATGGCCTTTGCAATACGTCTCATGTCTGAGGTTACTGCCTCTATTGACACGCCTAGAATCTCTGAGGCTGTCCGGGCATGGATATCCTCCTCCCTTTCGAAGGCCTCCGCAAAGGATGGATCTCCTGAATAGTGGGCAAACACGCGCAGTTCCACCTGGCTGTAGTCGGCTGAAAGCAGATAGTGCCCTTCTTCTGCCACAAAACCCTTTCGAATCTCCCTTCCTTCTTCCCCTCTTACGGGGATGTTCTGGAGGTTTGGGTTGCTGCTGCTCAAGCGACCTGTGGCCGTAACCGTTTGGTTAAAGGAGGTATGGACCCTACCGGTGGAGGGATTGACCATTCTTACCAAGGCGTCCAGGTAAGTGGATTTCAATTTGCTCAACGTTCTGTATCTGAGCAGAAGTTTGGGGGTTTTATGTGGGAGAGCCGAGAGCTTCTTCAGGACCTTTACATCCGTGGAGTAGCTTTTGGTCTTGGTCGTCTTTTTTTGGACGGGGAGCTGAAGTTTTTCAAAGAGCACGTGGCCCAGCTGCTGTGGGGATTTGATATTGAACTCCATGCCCGCCTCTTCGTATATCTCTTCTTCGATCTCCTTGATCTGTACGGCAAAACGCTCCGACATCTCATGGAAAAACGGGATATCAATCATTATTCCGGCAGATTCCATATCCATGAGAACGGGCACCAGTCTCATTTCCACATCATAGAAGAGGTCCTGATTCCGATCCGACTCAAGGGTTTTTTGCAGAACGCTCATCAATTGCAAAGTCACATCTGCATCTTCACAGGAATACGCTTTAGCCCTTTCCACTTCAATCTCTGAGAAGTTCTTCTTTTTCTTGCCCGCTCCCACAAGCGCCTCGTAAGGGAGCATTTTGTGGTTCAGGTAGTGTTGAGCAAGATAATTCAGATTATGTTGTCTCTGGCTCGGATTGATCACATAAGAAGCGATCATAGTATCGAAGTGAATACCTTGGAGCGCCACGCCGTGACCCCTGAGCACAAGCGCATCATATTTTATATTCTGCCCGATCTTGGCTATTTCCCTCTCCTCAAGTACATCTCTCAGCGTTTCGAGTGCCTTAGAACGATCCAGTTGCTCAGGTGCTCCCTCATAGGAATGGGCCGTAGGCAAGTAGGTCGCCTCGTTCTCTTCGCACGAAAAGGATATCCCCACAAGCTCTGCCTGGAGTGGATCTTGACTGGTGGTTTCCGTGTCGATGGAGACCAACCCTTTTTGCCTTATTTCGTCTATCAGGGATGAAAGGTCCTCTTCAGAAAGACAAAGGCGGTAATCCTTTTCTGCTTGCTCCTCACGTACAGCGAATTGTTCCCAGAGTGATTTAAATTCTAGTTCCCGAAATATGGCAGAGAGTTCATGGCTTTTGGCTCCTTCGACCCTCAGATCTTCGATGTCCTCATCAATTGGGGTGCGCAGATCTATGGTCACCAGTTTCTTGCTCAGGACAGCCACCTCTTGGGATTTTTCAAGATTCTCTTTCAATTTCTTTTTCTTAATCTCGTTGAGACCTTCGAAGACGCCCTCAAGTGAACCAAAGTCTTTAATCAGGATTAAAGCCGTTTTTTCCCCCACGCCAGGCACGCCAGGGATGTTATCAACACTGTCCCCGGAAAGGCCCATGAGATCGATGACCTGAGCAGGCTCCAAGCCATACTCCTTTGTAAAGGTTTCATAATCCGTATACTTGTCCTTCATCGTGTCCAACAGAGATATCTTGGGAGATATGAGTTGTCTGAAATCCTTGTCCCCTGTCACGATGAGGACCGGGAAATCCTGCTCCTCACCCTTTCTCGCCAGAGTGCCAATAACATCATCAGCCTCATAGCCCTCTTTTTCTATGGTTCTTATACCCAGGCCCTTTAAGATGGCGTGGATGTAAGGGAGTTGGAGCACAAGGTCCTCAGGCATGGGTGGCCTCGTCGCCTTATAATCCTTATAGATCTCATGTCTGAAAGTGGGCCCTTTGGCATCCAATACAACGGCAAGGTATTTGGGGGTTTTTTCCTGAATAAGCTTCAGGATCATTCTTGTGAAGCCAAATATGGCATTTGTGGGAAGGCCCTTTGAATTGGAGAGATTTCTGATGGCATGATAAGCTCTGTGGATATATGAACTCCCGTCCACCAGGTAAACGATTTCTCTCTCTTGGCCCATAGGATTTAATTCCCGCATGACTGGTCTATTCACAAAAAAACAGAGAAGAAAATAGGCAGGTTCTATGACATGGCTTTTACCCTAATCAAGTCAAAACTCGATCAGGCGTTATTTTTTAATCGTTATTGGTTATACGTTTTGCGAGTCAGATACCCAAACTCATATCCCAACTCTAATTCTCTTTCTCCTGAGATTCTTCGGGTGGAGACTCTTCATAAAACCTTTCGATCTGCCCCTCCCTCAAAAAGTCCGCCAGATCTTGACTGGCAAAGTCGAAACCCAATTTAGGCAGAGGTGGCGCCTTCCATCTCGGCCTGATTTCTTCCATTCGCTGCTTCTTGTATTTCTGGGATTCTTGACCAATGGCTACAGGACAGGTCCCGGAAGTGAAAGCGATCCTATCCCCATCAACGTTGTATAGAATCCCATCAAGCCACCATCCCAGGTGACGGCCATTGATCCCATAAACATGCTCTCCCTCATAAATGTAGGCGACAGGAGATCCGTCCCAAAGGTAAACGGTCTTATTGTAATCCTCCCCAATATAGGCGACGGGATTTCCATTTTTGTCAAATAGGGTCTTATCATCCATAGAAGCCACCTAAAAAAATTGATCAGTTATCATTTATCATCTGTCATTTATCATTGGTCATTGGTCATTGGGAAAATGATAAATGCTAAATGTTAGTCGTTTACTTGGCGTAATCCACCGCCCTGATTTCCCGTATGACCGTCACTTTGATCTGTCCTGGATAGGTCAACTCGTTCTCTATTTTTTGGGCGATGTCCTTAGAAAGGACAAAGGCCTGATCATCATTAACCGCATCCCCCTCTACCATGATCCTAATCTCCCGGCCTGCCTGAATAGCATAGGATTTACCTACCCCATTAAAAGAATTTGCTATCTTTTCCAGGTCTTCCAGCCTTTTCACATAAGACTCCAGCATTTCCTGACGTGCGCCTGGTCTGGCACCTGACAGGGTATCCGCTGCCTGGACCAGAATGGCCAAGACGGATTCGGGGGGTACTTCCTCATGATGTGCAGCAATGGCATGAACCACTTCGTTTGACTCCCCAAACCTCTTTGCCAAATCAGCACCGATCAGCGCATGGGGACCCTCCACTTCGTGGTCCACTGCTTTGCCAATATCATGAAGCAGTCCCGCCCTCTTTGCCCGTCTTATGTTCAATCCAAGTTCCGAGGCCATCACGCCGGTGATGAAACTCACCTCTCTGGAATGCTGGAGTACATTCTGTGCGTAACTGGAGCGGTATTTCAATCGACCTATCAACTTGACAAGCTCTGCATTGATCCCGTGTACGCCCACATCAAAGGTGGTTTGTTCACCCGCCTCTTTAATGCTCATCTCAATTTCTCCATTGACCTTTTCCACGATCTCTTCAATTCGTGCAGGGTGAATTCTTCCGTCGTCAATGAGTCTCTCCAGAGAAATCTTTGCCACTTCGCGTCGGACCGGATTAAAACCGGACAATATCACCGCTTCTGGTGTATCATCTATGATAAGATCCACGCCGGTTGCCGCTTCAATGGCCCGGATGTTGCGACCTTCCCTTCCAATGATCCGGCCTTTCATCTCTTCGTTGGGCAAATTGACGACGGAAACAGTTTTTTCAGCCACATACTCACCCGCGTATCTCTTGATGGCCAGGGCCAAGACCTCCTGGGACTTCCGCTTAGCCATCTCTTTCGCGTCGTTTTCAATCTTGCGAATGAGCTTTGCAGAATCATGTTTTGCTTCAGATTCCATGGATCTTATGAGTAATTCCTTTGCCTCCCTGCTCGAAATACCCGCCAATCGTTCCAGTTGATGACGCTGCTCAGCAATGAGCCGTTCGTATTCAGTCTGATTTCTCCTGAGGGCCTCTTCAATACCTGCAACATCCTTTTCTCTCTTGGCAACAGCCTTTTCTCTCTGCTCATATTGCTCAATCTTTTTGTCTAAGCTCTCCTCTTTGTGAAACAGACGTCTATCCAGCGCCAGTAGTTGTTCTCTCTTCTCCTTGGTTTCCTTTTCGAAATCCAGCTTCATCCGATAAAGGCTATCCTTCGCTCGAAGCATGGCCTCTTTCTTGATGGTTTTGGCCTTTCTGTGGGCCTCGTTGATTGTCTTCTCTTTGTATTTCTTTGCGGAGTCAACCTCGCCCTTTGCCATCTTTTTGAGGACCCAAAACCCAATAATCGCACCTAAAATGGCTCCGGCCGCTATGGCACCTATCATTTGAACTGTTATTATATTTGTTATCATATTAAATCACCTTTCTCATGGTGTTGTTGCATAAGTGGTCAACTGATGATTTGGCAGACATCTCAAAGCGTACCCATTTGTTCACCAGAGACTAACGGAGATCACTCTTGTGCATTTCGAATTCAGCACATTTGACAAGCTGGAGGAGCAAAAAGCCTCTTGCAGTTTCGCCATGACCTGCCCATTTTCCAGGTGTCGTGAGAAGAGAGGTAAGAGGTGTTGAGGGACTAATGCTGCCTAAGGATGGAGACAATTAGGAAGAAGGGCCAGTATCTAGGATATAGGCCTGAAAATATAGCTTAAGTATTCTATTATTGATACGCGTCAGCATGGTATGTTTGGTTTCGAGCGATTTGATTTCACCTTATAAGCTATATGATATGTCATTCACCTTGGTGCGATTAGTCCTGTTTATACCTGGAAATACAGCTGAATCCCCAGCCCAGGCAGTCCGCATTCCCCCGTTTTCCACTGATGTCATAAATTTTACCGCCGTTCCGCAGGGTGGCGGAGGGAATGCTTAACCCATTACGGAATCAATATTATGGATCAATAATTCCGTTCGCTGCCGTAAACGGGCTAACAGGTCATCCCGTTCTTTTAATAGATGAAAATACTCGCTAGCAATATTCAGGGCAGCCAATATGGCCGTTTTTTTCTCTGATAGCCCTTCTGCGTTATCCTGCACTTCCCTTAATTTTTCATTGACGTATTCGGCTATCCTCTGGACCTGTTCCTGACCTTCCTCACTCGTAACGAGATACTCGCGATCAAGGATTCTGACTTTTACAGGTTGCACCAAATTTGTCTCTCCCTGGCACTATACATCCGCTTGTTCAATTCTCTCCAACAGGGTGACAACCCTCTGTTTGACTTTTCCCCTGGCCGCCTTCAATTGCTCCACTTCTTGTGTAAGGTTTGTGAGCTTCTCCTCTTGAATGTGTAGCTTCTCGGCCAGTGATTCGTTCTCCTTCTTCAGGGTAGCGATGTACTGTATGAGTGAATCGACCTTTTCTTCTAGCAACTGGAACTGATCCATGTCCTCGGCTGTTCCCATAGCACCCCTAATTTATTCCCTAAAAATCCAAAAATTTCAATACTTTAAAACGTTATAGAAATCCTAAGTTAGGCATTTTATCTTTTAGGGCCAAAAAAATCAATAAAAAAGGCCCCGAAGCTGGTCAAACGAAACTCGGGGCCTTTTTTGGAGTTAACCAAAAGTATTTTAATGGCCTATATATGCTTTTCTGCCACCTTGAGCCGTGCAATCGCCCTTTTCAGGGCATTTTCTGCCCTCAAAAAATCCACGTCTTGAGACCCTCTCTCTTTTTCCAATCTTTCCCGGGCCCTTTCCATGGCCTTCCGAGCCCTATCCAGATCAATATCGCCCGCCTTCTCGGCTGCTTCAACCAACACCGAGACTCTGTCGTTGGAGACCTCCGCAAAACCGGCCGTAACAGCCATGGATCCTTTTTCGGTGCCGGCGGTATATCGAAGTTCTCCAGGGACGATACCTGAGAGAAAGAGCACATGACCGGGCAGGACACCAAATTCCCCGTCACTGCCTGGCGCAACCACCATGTCCACTTCCTGGCTCACCAGGACCCTTTCGGGCGTTACAATTTCTAGAAATAACTTTCCCATGCCATCACCTCTACTTGCTGGCAGCAGCCATCTGCTCGGCCTTCTCCTGGGCCCCTTCTATATTCCCGACCATGTAAAAGGCCGCCTCAGGCAGGTCATCATGTTTGCCCTCAATGATTTCCTTGAAACCTTTGACCGTTTCGGCAACCGGCACATACACACCGGGTCTGCCCGTAAAGGCCTCAGCCACATGGAACGGTTGGGAGAGAAACCTCTGGATTCTTCTTGCCCTGGCCACTGTCAGTTTGTCTTCGTCAGAGAGTTCATCCATGCCCAGAATGGCGATGATGTCCTGAAGATCCTTGTATTTTTGGAGAATCTGCTGGGTCTGCCTTGCCGTCTGGTAGTGATCCTCGCCCAGATAATTGGGATCAAGAATACGAGAGGTGGAATCCAGTGGATCCACCGCTGGATAAATGCCCAGCTCGGTTAAAGGCCTGGAAAGCACCACCGTACCGTCCAAATGGGCAAAGGTGGTCGCCGGAGCCGGGTCTGTCAGGTCATCCGCGGGCACGTAGACACATTGCACGGAGGTAATGGAACCCTTTGTTGTGGAGGTGATCCGTTC
>JASFEQ010000254.1:0-6691 GCA_050124735.1 Desulfobacteraceae bacterium
GATCAGGCACTGTGCTTATGGGGCTCAATATGCAGCCGAAAAATTTAGCATGCCCAAGAATAAAGGATTTACGCTAAGAGATGTGGAAGGCTCGGATTATGTGGGCATGCGTATTATAAAAGATGAGGAGGAGATAAAGCAACGAACCGTCAAGTTCAACGAGGCCTTGGTCCCATGGATTGAGGACTTTGACGGCATGTGGGGAGCTCAGCAAGGGGAGTTACTCTCTATTTACGAAAAACTCAGGGCCATTGATTTCGATACGGCTACAAGTATTGATCTCATGCACCATCTCTGGGATTCGATCAGTGCAAACCGCAGGATGTGGGAGATACACTTCCAAGGGATGTTGGTCTCCTATGCGGCATTTCTTTTGCTTGAGGACATGGTGAAACCATACGGCCTGACATCGGAGAGCCCTGAATTCCAAAACATGTTCAGGGGGTTTGACAATAAAGTATTCCAGGTGGATAAGAAGCTGTGGGAATTAGGCGGGATGGCCACTGATAAGGGCGTGGACAGCGTTATCATGAACACGCCAATCGAGGAGGTGATAAGCGAGCTTGAGAAGAGTGAAGCGGGAAAAGGGTGGCTCAAAGATCTGTACAATTTCCTAGAGGTGGACGGATGGAGGATGGTGCGAATGATGGATCTAAATGAGCCCTATTGGCTTGAGGAACCGAGCACGGTGATATCCCCCATCAGGGCCTTTATTAAAAAGGGCGGTGATTATGACCTGGATGAGGTCAGAGAGAATCTGGCCAAAGAGAGAGAAAAGGCGATTGCAGATCTTTTGAATAAGGTACCAGAAGCTGAGAAGCCCTCGTTCGAGGCCCTCATAAAGTTGGGTGGCAAGGCAGGCTCTTACAGCGAGGAGCATGACCTCTATTGTGAGCTTTACATGCATGCCGTATTACGTCGTAGCTTTCTTGGCATAGGGAGACGGTTAGCCAAGGCAGGGACCATTGATAAACCTGATGATATCTTTTTCCTTAATCCCGATGAAGTGGAAATGGTATTGATGGGACCCGAATTTCATAAATTGCAGTACATTGCCAACAGGCGGCGGGCACGCTGGGAGAACCTGAATGAAAATTGGGTAGAAGCGCAATCTGTGACGCACCCTCCTGTATATACAACCAGGGCAAACATTGAAGAAGCTGTAGGCATGGATCTCCTACCATCAGAAGATCCGATTATTATTAAAATAGTTGTCGGAGAATTGCCCAGGGTAAGGGAGGAGTTGAAGGCCGATATCTATGGGGTTTGTGGAGCCCCCGGGGTAGCCGAAGGGACGGCACGGGTCATCATGACTTACAACGAGCTGGATCAAGTCCAGAATGGGGAGATACTGGTATGCCCAGGGACAAATCCTGCCTGGACACCTGTTTTTGGTCTGGTTAAGGCCGTTGTCTCCGACAGGGGAGGGACCCTGAGTCATACGGCCATCGTGGGGCGCGAATACGGTCTGCCCACACTGGTGAACACCTTTACGGGCACATCGACAATCAAAACAGGGCAGAGGATAAGAGTTGATGCCACGGAAGGTGCCCTTTACATCCTGGATAAATAGATGAAGCACCATGGGCAGGATGCAACCGTTTCTCATCAATTACACCGAGCATGAGATCCATGATCTGCACCGGCGTTTAGATGCCACCCGATGGCCTCATATACCTTTTGATACCGGCTGGAGCAGTGGCACCAATGATCGGGTTCTGCGTGACCTGGTTCAGTACTGGCGCCACGAATACGACTGGTTTGAGGCACAGGAAGGGCTCAATAGCCTGACCCATTTACGCGGACCTATAGGAGGAGAAGAGCATCTTCATTGCGTTCTTTACGGGACTTCGGGGGGCGGCCAGCGCCCCCCTCTGCTCCTTTTGCACGGGTGGCCCGCTTCATTCGTGGAATTTCTCGATGGTGCGGAAATGCTCGCTTCGGGGATCGGCAATGAACCAGGGTTTGACCAGGTGGTCCCGTCACTGCCCGGCTTCGTGTTTTCAGAGGCACCCCGTGCCCCCGGGATGCACGCCGGACGAATCGCCGAAAGAATGCATGGTCTGATGCAGGAACTCGGTTTCGAGCAGTATGGCGTTCAGGGTGGGGACTGGGGTGCGATCATAGGCACCGCTCTCTCACGTCAACACCCAGAGGCCGTGGTCGGCTTGCACGTCAATTTTGTCCACCCGGCGCCGCCTCCTCCGAAAGGAGAGATGCCGTCCGAGGAGGAGCAGGCCTACCTTGCCTTCCAAAAGAGGTTTCAGGCAGAGGAGACCGGCTACAGCCGGATCCAGGGCACACGGCCCCAAACGCTTGCCTATGGCCAGCAGGATTCTCCGGTGGGGCTGCTGGCCTGGATACTGGAGAAGTTCTGGGCCTGGAGCGACCACGGGGAGGACCTTTGGCAAACCTTCAACAGGGACCGGTTCCTCACCAACGTGATGCTCTATTGGCTCCCGGGATGCGTCCTCTCCTCTGCCCGCATCTACTATGAGACCTTCTTCAATATGCCCAAGGAGCTGAGATCAGGGCGCGTCGAGGTGCCCACTGGGTATGCCAGGTTTCCGGCCGAGCCGTGGTCGCCGCCTCGTGAAGTGGTGGAGCGGCAATACAACCTCGTGCATTACAGTGAACCGCCCAGAGGCGGGCATTTCGCCCCCATGGAGCAGCCACGTCTGTGGGCCAAAGAGGTTTCCGCGTTCTTTTCGGGCTTGTAGTGGGGTGCAGAAACTGAGAGTAGTAATCGGTGCCCGAACCGAAGTGTGCGGGTGGCATTGCCGACAAACTGATTAGGGACCGTGCTGAACACTTGAAGGTTGATCTTTAGTAGTCCTAGAGCCGGACTCCGGTTAACACCTTTTGGCTCGCCATACACTTGAAAGGAGTTTGAACATGACAGATATGCGTTTTGATGCGGTTGTTATTGGTGGAGGACACCATGGGACTATTATTGCCCCTTATCTCGCCAAGGCCGGCTTGACCGTAGGTGTTTTTGAACGGCTGGATCATCTGGGCGGGGGGGCTGTAACTGAAGATGGGCCGGCGCCAGGGTTTCGAATGAATTTTTGTTCCAATTGGACGCGATTTTATGGTCATCCTGCTTATAGAGAATTTAACCTTCTTGATGAGGGGTTGGAATACGTTTTTCCTGATACAAATGAAGCCATTATCTTTGACGATGGAACCGCCTATGTGAGCTACCCCGCTTTTCCGGTGGTGAATCCAAAAACAGGAGAAACAAAGTTTAGCGAAGAAAACGTGAAAAAGACCTATGAGCAGATCGCCCGGTTTTCCAAGGCCGACGCAGAGACCTATCTTGACCTGACGGAAAAGTACAGGGAAAAGTGGAGGCCGGCATTTGGCAGGTACAGATACTCCCTGCCCACTCCCTGGGGGACCCCTGATGCCCTGGAAGAACTCCTGTCCGATCCTAAAAGCGGGCTGGACCCGTCCATGCAATTTATGACCTGCAAGCAGATCGCGCACTATTTCTTCGAAAGCCCGGAACTCAGAATTTTAACCCTGAGAGGGTTTCTGACCTCGGCCGGTATCTTTGCTGACGATGTGCCGGGTATTGGATTCATCATGGCCAATCTCCATCTGGCGCTCGGGTGGGAGTCCGCAGCTGTTGCCAAAGGGGGATCACAGTCCATCACGGATGCCCTCGTTTCAGCAGGCAAGAAACTGGGCGTTGAATACTTCGTCAATTCTGAAACGGATAAGGTCATTATTGAAAACAGTAAAGCCAAGGGGATACGGCTCACCGATGGTACGGAGATTGCTGCAGGACAAATGGTCGTGGGTGATATTGGAACGCCCCAAATGTTCACTCGTCTGATTGGAGAGGAGCACACCAACACTGAAATGAAGCGCCGGCTTGAAGCCAATTTGTATGACAGGGGTCATGTTTTCTGGGGGACTTTGGCTTTACACGAGCTTCCCCAATACAAGGCGGCAAAGGACAACCCGGATGTCAATGCCACGACTCGTACCTACTGGGCCCCCAACGACCTTGAATACATGGAAAACAAGTATATGCACGAACTTTTTCTCCTGGGGCTGGGCTCCAAGTTTTTCTGTTTTACAGCCCCTGACACCATCTGGGATCCCTCTCGAGCCCCGGAAGGGAAACATACTGTCCTGTTTGAGGAGTACACGTGTCCTCTCAGTTTTTTCTCCAGGCGGGAGTGGCGTCAGATGGCGGATGAATTTTACAAGGCCCTGCTCGACCAGTGGCAGATTTACGCCCCCAACATGACAAAGGACAATATCATAGGATCTCGTATTATTACCCCTGTAGATTTACAGGAGACGCATCTGGATATGAAAAATGGGTCATGGTGTGAGGGTAGCATGGGTGGCTCTCAGAGTGGACGTTTTAGAGGGCTGCCTGGTGGTTTTCGGACATTTATCAAAAATCTTTATATGTGTTCATCAGCTTTATTTGGCGGCGGGGGTATCGGAAGGGGCTCAAGTTATAATTGCTTCCAGGTGGTGGCGGAAGACTTTAACCTGGAGAAGCCGACCTATTGAACTCGGAAGATTGGAAGCGGTTTTGATAGAAGAGAAACGGTATGCCTTCTGGAAAAGAGCTCTTTAACCTGGAGGGAAAAGCGGCCTTGGTTACCGGGGCTGCTTTAGGGTTAGGGCGAAGTTTTGCCCAGACTCTGGCTGAGGGCGGGGCGGATGTCGCCATTGCGGACATCGACCAGGAACGTCTTTCCGAGACGGAGGAGATCATCAAAGAGGTCGGCGGAAAAGCTCTCAAAATCGTGGCGGACGTCTCAAACCCTGCCAATGTCGCCCGGATGGTGGAGGAGACCGTCTCCACCCTCGGCAGGCTCGACATTGCCGTGAACAATGCCGGAATCGTGCACAAGCCCTACCGGTTTCATGAGACCCCCCTTGAAGAGTGGCATCGGCTCATGGCTATCAACATGACCGGCGTTTTTACCTGCATGCAGAGAGAGCTGGAATGGATGATCGGGCAAAAGGGCGGCGTCATCATCAATATCGCCTCCATATTAGGACTCAGGGGTCTGCCCCCAGAGTTCATGCCCCGGGTCAGCTACGTGGCCGCCAAGCACGCGGTGATCGGGCTCACAAAGCAGGCAGCCCTCGAGTACGCGGGCGACGGCATCAGGGTGAACGCCATTGCCCCGGGGTGGTTCGAAGGCACAGATATTGCTCGGGAACGCCTTGCGGGCGTAAATGAAGAGCATTACAAGGAGAGGACCCAAAAGATCATAGAGGCCACGCCCATGAAACGCCGCGGCCGGGTTCAGGAACTCATGGGCCTATTGCTCTACCTGGCCTCGGATGCTTCTTCCTTTGTCACTGGCCAAACCTTCACCATTGATGGGGGATGGACGGCTTATTGAATGGCGCTT
The DNA here is from genome assembly GCA_050124735.1 of Desulfobacteraceae bacterium. Taxonomy (GTDB): domain Bacteria; phylum Desulfobacterota; class DSM-4660; order Desulfatiglandales; family HGW-15; genus JASFEQ01. The sequence goes on from JASFEQ010000254.1 coordinate 5,394, forward strand.
TATGTGAAAGTGCTCACTAAAAGGGGGACCCCTAAAATAGGTTAAGCATCACACTTTTCCAGTGAGATACAATCTTTACCCTTTGGACAGCTCAGCATTGGCGACCAGAGCAGCACCTAGCGCCCCTACGATCTGTGGCTCCTCTGGAATGACGATCCCCATGCCAATCTTCTCTTCAAGAAACTTTCTTACCCCCATGTTCTTTGAAACACCTCCAGAAAGCATCACGTCCTTGCTAAAGCCCACATTTCTACCCATGGATGCGATTCTCAATGCTGCCGCCTTGTGAATACCTGCCACGATATCTTCTCTTCTCTCTCCCTGGGCACGGAGGGAAACCATCTCTGTCTCGGCAAATACAGTGCACGTGCTGCTGATCTGGCTGGGCTTTTCACTCCTGAGGGACATGGGTCCCATCTCTTCTATATCAAGCTGCAGAACGCCTGCCATAACCTCAAAAAATCTACCGGTCCCGGCAGCGCATTTATCATTCATGACAAAATCGACAACCTCACCTGTCTCGTCTACCCTGATCACCTTACTGTCCTGGCCGCCGATATCGATAACGGTTCTGACATGGGGCATGAGGAAATTGGCCCCTTTGGCATGGCAGAGAATCTCCGTTACGGCCTTATTTGCAAAAGGAATGGAATTTCGCGCATAACCGGTCGAGACAATGAACTCAAGATTCTCCATGAGAAAACCAGACCTATCCAATGCTACTTTCATCACTTCATGGCTCACACGGACAACATCGAATCCAGTAGGCATGATGGCGTAAGCGCGTAGTCCGCTCTCGTTCATAATAGCGGCCTTGGCTGTAGCAGCTCCAATATCAATTCCCGCGACTAACATTCTTTTCGTCTCCATTGTAGGTTTTAAAGAGTTGAACTGAGGGTAGACTAAATTATATCATCTCTTTGGTCTCCTTTAGGACATGTCTCCCTGTATCCCGGTTCTTTCGTCCTAATAATCAGGTAAAGAGCACTTTCTTCGGCATATGCTCTCCACGGTGGCAGGTGAATGAGATGGAGGGCGAGACCAGAAAAATAGGAAACTCGTGGCTATTAAAATAGCTTTTAGATATCCATCCGGTGTGCAGGTATTTAGCATGATTTTGCATGTTTCTTATTTGGAAACATGCAACGTATAAACACCAAGCGAAATCGGGCTGATAAATCTACAGTCTTGCTTCCTCACTGTCAACAAGAAACAAGCAAAGCTCTCCGTGAAGTACCCGGGATCTATTGATCAAAGCGGGGTTTGGAGTGAGGACGATCTCATGCTATGATGGGGCC
>JASFEQ010000255.1:0-6662 GCA_050124735.1 Desulfobacteraceae bacterium
ATCCACAACAGGATAAAAATCGGGATCCTTAGCAGTATCTGGGACGATAATGGGTTCACCTGTCTTGATAACTTTTCCTGACACGCCTTTACTGGCAGGAAAGCGGATCTCTTTTGCCCGTTCTTCTGTGGTGATGTCGTCATAGGCCGCTCCCTTGAAAAAGAGCTCATTTCTCTCTTCATCCAATAGTATGACGAGGGCCCCCTCCGTGTTCAGTAACCGCTTAATCTCGCTGCTGATGTAATCCAGGAGGTCCTCTAAAACAGGATAGGCGGGCAGCGCCATGCTGATGCGAAGGAGGGTCTCATTGGTGCGGGCCATCCTCTTCTCCTGAGTGATGTCGCGGAGGAGAACCAATTGCCCCCCCTCTTCATCCCCATCCTCTGAAAAGATGGCTCCCCGTAAGACCACGTCCAGGATTCGACCATCTTTGGTTAACCGCTTGGTCTCGTGTCTCATGACGGTCTTATCCCTCAACAGCTTTTCAATAATTTCGCTGGTATCTTGCTCAAGTCCTGGCGGCACATAGGGTATTTTCTTGCCCTGCAATTCCCCCAGGTTCCAACCGAAAATCTCTGTAAAGGCAGGGTTCAGGTAAGTGACTTTTCCATCCAATCTGAAGACGACCATGGGATAGGGCACAAAATCAAGCAGGGTTCTATACTGGCGTTCAGCCTCGCGGCTAATCTCATATTGGCACTGGTAGCGGTACTCTGACTCCTTCAGGGCTTCAAGCATTTTGAACCGCTCAGTCACATCCCGTGCAATGCCTCGGAAGCCAACTTTCTTACCTGCTTTGTTCGTAATTAGATTGGCTGAGATTTCTATGATCCTTTTCTGATCATCCTTGTCGATAATCTCCCAGATGATGTCCGAAAACCCCTTGCGAGTCACAAAGACCCTTGTGAAGGCATCATACGCCTTCCTCGCGTTCTGATTGTCCATGAACTTCCGGTAATTGTGGAACTGGATCTCCTCCCTCGGATATCCAAAGACCCTGCAAAGGGAATTGTTGAAATAGGTAAAGTTCCCGTGTACATCTGTTTCATAAACGCCGTCATGGACGTTCTCTATGAAGGCCCTGTAGCGTTCCTCTGAAAGCTTGTCACTGGAATTCATGCTAGGCTCTCCGCTTATCTGGGTTTCTTTTTCTCAGCACCAAGTGCCCGGCGCCACATTTTGTGGATGATTCTATAGCAAAACCGAATTTATTGTCATTACAATTCTCCATTGCCATCTTTTGCCGCCTTATGCTATGTTTCGCCCTTTCTTCAGAATTCTTCTGCTTCCCGGAAAAGAATTTGGACTTGCCCTTTTATGGGACACCGTCTATCATTAAACAGGCAAGAGGAGATCGAATGGACAAATCGATGAAGATACCGAAGGCTACAATTACCAGGCTTTCCCTTTATTGCAGGCAGCTGGAACTTCTCGAATTTGATGGGTACCGTATGGTCTCCTCTGAAAAACTGGCCTGGTTGTGCCAAGTAAATCCCGCTCAGGTAAGAAAGGATCTGGGATACTTCGGCGAATTTGGGGTCCGCGGCGTTGGATACGACGTGAGAGACCTCATGTTTGAAATCAAGAAAATATTGGCCGTGAATCGGGACTGGAATATGGGCATTGTGGGCGTTGGCAACCTGGGATCTGCTCTATTGCAGAACCAGAACTTGCCCGCCAGGGGCTTCTATTTCGTGGCTGCCTTTGACAATGACCCTAAAAAGATTGGAGAAAAGATCTTTCCCGGCCTGGTCATAAGGGATATCAAGGAACTTAAAACTGCCGTTGAAGATTTCGAGGTGGAGATAGGTGTTATCACCACACCCGCTTCAGAGGCACAAAGCGTAGCAGACCTATTTTTGGATGCAAATGTGAATGCTATTCTCAATTTTTCGCCAACTCAGATCCACGTACCGGAATGCTGCCTTGTAGAGAACATTGATTTCACGATCAAGCTTGATGTCCTTACCTATAAGCTGAAACGCGAATTGCAGATCTGATATATGAAGACTAGTTAATCTCTTAGGCAGGTGTTTGCAATGAAGAAACTTTGGATTGGAATATTTCTATTCACACTCTTTTTCATCACGCATTTCTCTTTTGTTTGGGCTCAGGGGACCACAGGCCCGAAAATGGTTATAAAGGAGAAAGCGGCTGACTATACAGAGGTGGACGAGGGCGAGGTTATCGAACATGTTTTTAAAGTCTTTAACCCGGGAGACCAACCCCTTCAGATAGAAAAGGTCAAGCCTGGTTGAGGTTGTGCGGTCGCCTATTTTGATAAGACCATCCCCCCCGGCGGGGAGGGAAAGATTACACTAAAGATAAATACCAAGAATTACCAGGGGAAGATCACCAAAACCGCCAAGGTCCACTCCAACGATCCGACACGTCGAATTGAAATCCTCCGTATTACAGCATTTGTCAAAGTGCCCATCTATATGTCTAGCAGGTACGTCTATCTGCTTGGGCAGGCGGGGCAAACAACGACCAGGTCCGTTAAAATCAGGGCTGAGTTGGACAAGCCCCTGACACTGGAGCCAACACATTTTGATCTAAGCTCCAAGGTGATCTTCAGGATGGAAGAAGTGGAACCAGGGAAGACCTTTATCATCCATTTTACCAACATTCCTGGCCCTGACGGGATCTATCATGGTTTTCTAAAGCTGAGAACCAACTATCCTGAAAAGCCGGAGATCTTTATAAGAGTTAGGGGCAAATTTAGGGGACAAAGACCGCCTATATCCTCAAAGCCCCCCCCTCAGAAATCTCAAAAATAAGACATCAGAATCCAATTAGGACTATATTCTTTTAGAAGCTGGTATCCTTGAAAAAATCGCTCATATATCTGATTTTATCACCCTCCAGTTCAAGTATGGTCACGCCCTCATTCTCATAAGGCGCACCTGATTTGTGGACGCCTTGGTTCGTCCAATGGACTGCGGCCTTTTGCCCCTGGATGATTTCCCCTTGAACCTCAAAAGCCAACTTGGGATACTGTCTAAATAGGATTTTGAAAAACCTTATGATTCGATCACTTCCCAAAAGTGGCTGGGTCTTGGGAAAATAAAATGCTGCGTCCTCTGTAAGCAAATCGTTGAACCTATCCAGGTCCCGCCTATTAATAATCTCAAAAAGATCGATAATTGCATGATCGGCTGGCATGATAATCCTCCATGTAAAGAGTAACAGATGCGCTCAAATGTTTACGCATGTGCAACAGACCCAAAAAGGCTGTTCATCATATCATTGGAATGTGAATTGTGGTAGAGTGAAATGAATATGAGAAAAGCAACTATCGTGGAGATATTCGCCGATGGTGCCTGTAGTGGAAATCCAGGCATCGGTGGTTATGGGTCCATCCTAAGGTATGGCAAAGAGGTCAAAGAGATCTCCGGATGTGCACTCCATACCACCAACAATCGCATGGAGTTGACGGCCGTGATTGAGGCTATACGGCGGTTAAGCAGACCATGCAAAATACGGGTGGTGACCGATTCAAATTATGTGATTAAAGGGATGACTGAATGGATGCATGGTTGGATCAAGCGGAACTGGATGAATTCAAAAAAGAAACCCGTATTGAATAGGGACCTGTGGGAAATGCTTTTGGAATTGAGCGAACCCCACGAGATCGAATGGGCGTGGATTAGAGGACACTCCGGGCATAAGGAGAACGAGCGTTGTGACGAACTTGCAAGGAAAGCCATCAAGACCTGTAGGGAAGAAAACAGAGAGAGGCGTGGAGATGGATAAGAGATGGTTGCAGGCCCTTGGGAGCATGACATATGGAATATATGTGCTGACCACCCATCATCAAGAGAAGATCAACGGAATGATCGCCTCATGGGTCTCTCAGATCTCCTATGACCCCCCGCTCGTCATGGTGGCTGTACATCCAAACCGATATTCCCACCAGTTAATTCAACAGAGCGGAAGCTTTGCCCTGCATCTCCTCTCCAGAGACCAGAAAGATTTCTTGAGTCGCTTCAAAGGACCTGACCCGAAGGCTAAATTCGCCTCTATAAAGTGGGTACGGGGTAAAACGGGATGTCCTGTCTTGAAACAATGCCTCGGCTATGTGGAGTGCATGGTCCGCGAACACTATGCGCCAGGGAATCATTCCCTTTTCGTTGGTGAAATTATAGAGGCGCAACTCTTCTCTCACGAAGACCCTCTAAGTACCCTGGACTATGAAGGGGTTTATGTGGGGAAGGTGTAAACGGCAGGGGAACGTTTGCCGCGGCCTGATAAAACCAATTTAGAATATGCCGCGATTATTATTAAAAACATTAAATACTTGACCGATAGCGAAAATTATGCAATTATATCCAAGATTTATTCTTGGCCATCTCAAATTAGGAGTTTAAAATGAAATGCCCTAAATGCAGTTATATTAGTTTCGATTTTAACCAGGTATGCCCTAAGTGCAACAAAGATATTGCGGTCGAGCAAGCCAAATTGCATATTCCTTCTTTTCGCCCCGAGGCTCCCACCCTGCTTGGCGCACTGATCGGAGAGGCAGATGATTCCAGCACGGGTGTTGCGGTAGATACATCTACAGGTATAGACAGCGGTGAGCTGGATTTCGAGGATTCAGGGACCGTAGACAGCGGGGAGCTGTCATTCGAGGACTCTGGGGCCTTGGATAGCGGTGACGTAGGGTTCAACGATAGTGAAGATTTGGATATGGGCTTTGAATCAGAAGGCGAACCAACGGAAGGTGTGGTCTCGGCCTTTGATTCGGCTGAGCTGGAGCCATCGTCGGGCGATGTGGAGATTGCCAGTGAAGAGTCCGTTACAGATTTCGAACTGGGAGGCGATGAAACCGCCCTATCCATGGATTCTGGGGAGTTCCCCTCCGAGGCAGGCGCGGCAAGTGCAACCGAACCAGAACCTGTTACTGAAGAGGGCGAATTGGAAATCGACCTGGAGGATTTGTCCCTCGATGACTCTGGATTGGGCGACGAGATAGAGATGGATGAGCCCGTCGCTGAAGCCCAGGCGGCCGACACTGATCTTGAATCTCTCGCTTCAGAGCTTGATGATGTGCCCGAACTCCAGGAGGCTGAACCAGCCGCAGAAGAGGAGTATGCTCTTGACCTGGACGCTGAACCCCTTACAGAAGAGGAGTTAGCGATCGACCTGGATGCTGAGACACCTGCGGAAGAAGAGTTAGCCATCGACCTGGATGCTGAGACGCCTACAGAAGAAGAGTTAGCCATCGACCTGGATGCTGAACCGGTCCCAGGAGGGGACGAGGAGGTTACTCTTGACCTGGGTGATCTTAACACTGATGACTCAGGAGAACTGCAATTGGATACTGGTGCCGAAGTTCCTGAAGAGTTGGAGAAGGGCTTGGAAGCTGACCAGGTCCCGCCCGAGGAAGCCCCCACCGAAGGAGCGACGCCCGAAAAGATAGATGGTGAAGAAATGGATATTGATTTAGATGCCCTTTCTGCCGAACTGGAGGGGTCTGCAGGACAACCCAAGGAAGGCGGGGATCTGTCACTTGATCTTGATGACCTCGAGCTAGAACTTGACCTGGATGAACCGGAGCCAAAATCATCATAACCTCAAAATCCTCTTGACTCCTGAAATTGACAAACTATAATCACGGCATTCGTGCCGAGATAGCTCAGTCGGTAGAGCAGCGGACTGAAAATCCGCGTGTCCCCAGTTCGATTCTGGGTCTCGGCATGCGGAAAAAACAACAATTTAAAGAGGTTAAACAACATAGTTTAACCTCTTTTTTTGTCTGCCTCTGAGGGCTTTTCCCAAAGGTAATGCATATTTTTCTTGAAATGTAGCAAAATAGATTCTACTCTCCCTTCCACCCTCGTCCCACGCCAAGGGCTGTGGACGATGGTGCTCGTCGTCCCGCAAACGGGATCCCCGCTTCGCTCCTCTCCATCCTCCGTAGCAGGCTACTGCGGAGGATGGAGAGACGAATAGAAACTCCATACGAGGGTATTCGCAATGCCCCTTATTAATGACGAGGAAATATTCGCTAGAGTCCACAAGTTCAAATTGTTTCGAAAAGAAGGCAATATCTATATTGACCTGTACGAAGCGATGCTCGGAAAACCAGTTCACAAATTCATAGCCGTTCCTAACTTAAACCTTCAAGAGGCGAATAGAAAATTTTTCGGTGTGGGTGATTCAAAGGCTGCAGCGCTAAAGGACTGTTTGCAAAAGATTAAGGATGTGCCCATCGATGTGATTGTTCCACCGGAGGCTTCAGAAAACTTCCTTTTCGATTCACCAAGTCCACTTGATTCTAAGTCATAGTTTGAATTCTCATGGCGACCTGGAATCACCTTAGAGTCCCGTCATAAAGGGAAAAACATAGGGAAATAACCCTTAATTGAGAGGGCGTTATGCACTGAGCATCAAGACCCAATTTCTCATTTGTGAGAGGTTGGGTTTTGTGATCTGGAGGTTTTAAAAAAATGGTGGGAGAAGAGAAAAAATCAACCGCTACTCAAGAGTGGAAAGTTGACATCAAAGTTCCGTCTAATTTCAAAAGCTTCCGTACTGGATTCAAGTGCCCCAATTGTCAGCATGAGATGAAGAGAAGCCTAAGGGGCAGATCGGTCAAGCACAAAATCAAGTGTCGATCTTGCTCCGAAGTAATTACGGTTAACATATGTAACCGCAGT
>JASFEQ010000256.1:0-6602 GCA_050124735.1 Desulfobacteraceae bacterium
CACAATTTCTGCCTGGCTGGGAGTGGCGGTAATGATTAAGACGTCCGGCTCGAATGTTAATTTGTCTATAGGGGAGAAGGCGACGTAATTAACAATGCCCTTTTCAAATTTCGGAACGTGTTGATAAAATATATAGTTTGCACGTGGTTCCTGGAAGATTCCTAATCTGGCTCCAATTTGCCCGCTCTCTGCGAATGGCTCCATGTCCTCCATTCCCAATAGGATTTTCCCGACGCACGTCTCATTGTTCCCTTTACCGAAGTAAAATGGGGCTCCCCTTTGCTGGGCTTCTCTGAGCATCTCACAGAAGGACAGATTGTCGCCCACGGCTAGCTGTTCCATCCCTTCTGGCCTGAAGAACAGGAACTTGACACCTACAGGTTGCCTCTCAAAATCAAATTTGTTGAATATGGAAAGGTCTTGCGTCAGTGGCCTCATTTTTTCACCTCCTCCAATGGAAATCATGTGGCCAGAATGCGGGGATTTATGTGTTATCTGGTTTTACTGCCTCCCATCGTTGGCAGAAGGCATTACACTAGAGACCCAAATATGCCTTTCTTATGAGTTCTTCTTCTAGAAGCTGTTTACTCTCCCCTTCTAAGGTAACACGCCCATTTTCCAACACGTATGCCCGATCAGCTATCTCCAGGGTTTGCTGGACATTCTGCTCAATCAGGAAAATGGCAATGCCCTGGTCGCGGAGTCCCTGTATGATGCTGAAAATTTCTTCCACCACCAGCGGTGCCAGGCCAGATGAGGGCTCATCAATGAAGCACAGACTGGGCCTTGACATTAAGCCCCGGCCCATAGCGACCATTTGCTGTTCGCCACCGCTTAATGTCCTGGCCAGTTGCCCTTTTCTGGCCTTTAATATGGGGAAAAGTTCATAAACCTTATCAAGGGTTTCTTCCTTCTGTTTCCATGCGCGCTGAAGATACGCACCCATCTCTAAATTCTCTCGCACCGACATGTCGGGAAAAAGTCTTCTCCCTTCGGGTATATGAGAAATACCCAGTTCCACAATAGAGTGAGATTTTAGCCCGTCTATTCTCCTGCCCAGGAACTCAATACTTCCCGAAGTCGGATGCAGCAAACCGGATATGGTATTAAGAAGTGTGGTTTTACCGGCTCCATTTGCGCCAACCAAGGCGACGATTTCCGCCTCATCGATTTTTAAAGAAACGCCCCATAAGGCCTGAATCATGCCATAAAAAGTGTCTATGTTGCTAACTTCCAGCATGAGACTTCTCCCCTAAATATACTTTGATAACTGTTTTGCTGGTGGCAATCTCCTGTGGCGTGCCTTCGGCAATCTTTGCACCGTGATGAAGGACCATAATCCGTTCACACACGTTCATAATGGCTTTCATGACGTGCTCGATCATGATAACGGTAACCCCCTTATCCCGCATCCTAGATACCAATCCCATGGCCTCGGCTACCTCAGCGGGGTTTAACCCTGCCATGAGTTCATCGAGCAATATGAGTTCGGGATCGGTTGCCAGTGCCCTGGCCACTTCAAGACGCTTCTGGTTGGCCAGGGTAAGGTCTTTTGCAGGCGTTCCAACCATTTGTTCCAGCCCGACAAAGGCTAAAAGCTTTGTGGCCTTCTTAACGGTGTCCGCGTATGACAAATTGGTTGACGTACCGAAATAGGAACCGAGCAGGACATTACTGAGGACCGGCAAATCAGGGAAAATTTTAACGGTTTGGAAGGTCCTTGCCACTCCCATCCTGCAGATTTTATACGGCTTCAAGCCGGTAATGTTTTCGCCTTTAAAACGTATTGTCCCTGATTTGGGAACAAGAGCAGCCGATATCAGATTAAACAGCGTGGTTTTACCGGCCCCATTGGGACCAATCAGGCCGAGGGCTTCACCCTGTTCCACATGAAAGTCCACACCTGACAGGGCGGCTAACCCTCCAAAATACTTGGTTACTCCTTTACCTTCAAGTAACGGCATGCTTCCTCCCGGAAATTTGTCTCCATAGCTTTTGTATTAACCCTACTAATCCATCGTGCAGGTATAGTATGGCGATCACCAATACGGCGCCGAAGATGAGCATATATACTTCGGCGAACTTGGTTATCAGAAATTCTTCCAGGTAGGTTAGAATAGCCGCGCCAATGATAGGACCGTACAGTTGCCCCATACCGCCAAAAATGGCCATCACCACCGGCATAAAGGAATAAAATGGATTAAAGGCGATAAATGGGTCAATATAGGTCCATTTTGTCGCCATGACGGCCCCGGCCGCTCCCATGAAGAAGGCGCTGATGGCGAAGGTGGTAACCTTCAGCATCGTTACATTCACACCGGTGTGGGCCGCAGCGTCCTCTTCCTGACCGATACTCTGCAAGGCCAACCCAAATCTGGAGCGATTGATAAGGTAGGCGGTAAGCAATAATAACACAAAAATGCCGAGCAGGTAGTAATAGATAGTATTGTAACCCATGACTATAACAAATCTGCCACGCGTGCCCGTTACGTGAAGCTCCCAGAACAGGAGAGAATGCGCCATGAGCATAACGAGTCCAAACGTGAAGATGGCAAAATAGATGCCTCTTAACCTCAAGGTCAGGGCGCCCACGAGAAGGGCAAGGCAGAAACTGGCCAGGCCACCAATGCCGACAACGATCGGAAAGGGTAATTTTACCCCTATTATAGCGGAAGCGTATATGCCGACTCCAAAAAACGCGGCCGGTGCCAGGGACATGTAACCGGTAGACCCGGAGAACATAACCCAGCTTACGGTCAGGATGACATACATAAGGATACTGATCAGTAATACCACAGCATAACCTGGGGCATAGAGGGGTACAAAGGCTAATAGTATGAATATGATGAGATTAATTGCCCACCATACCAAGGACTTTTTAGATGTCAGTGTGGTAATACCCATTTTCTATTTCCCTAAAATACCCGTTGGCCTCGCCAGGAGCAGAACTATGAAGATGACATAGTAGGCAATCAGTGCCAGGCCCGGCTCTATATAGGTTACGATGCTGCCGATAATACCCAGCAAGAAACCCCCGATAAAACTACCCACGATACTGCCCAACCCGCCCAACACGACCACGATGATAGCAATAATCGTATATTCCATACCCATCGTTGCCGTAATAGGGTAGCACATGCTTAACAGTCCGCCGGCAAAACCGGCCATCAAAGCACCAAAGCCAAAACACAAAGCCAGCACCTTGTTGATGTTTACCCCCATGAGTCCAGCAGCCGCTGGGTCTTGAGCCGCTGCCCTGATCGCTTTTCCCAGGCGGGTAAAGGCCAAAAAGAGATAGAAGGCTGTACTTATGACCACGGCAAACAAAAGGGTTACCAGGCGATTGGCGGCAAATAACGCTCCCGCCAGATTGACTCCATAATTTAAATAGGAATAACTCTTTATGTCTGCACCCCATGTTAATATGGCTATATTTTGAATGATGAAGAGAAGACCGAACGAGGCGAGCAGAGATCTCCCCTCAAAGATATCCGCTGATGCTGAAGAGGCCAGTAGGCTCCTGAAAAGCGTTTTATGAAGGAAAAAACCCATCAAAAATAGAACAGGACCGCACATGGCGAGGGTAATGAGGGGGTTAATGCCAACCATTTTATACAGCATCCAGGTGCCGAAAGCCCCGATCATAATGAATTCGCCATGGGATATGTTCAGCACCCGGGCAACACCATACTGTAGGCTGAGCCCCACGGCGATCAGGGCGTAGATGCCGCCCATCAGCAAACCCGCAATTACTATATCAAGGAATGATACAATCATTATAATAGCTTCTTAGCTTTGACAATTACGGCTACAGGCTGTCCAAAAGGCGCGGGATGTTTGCACCCTTTGAGACAGCCTGTTTACTATTACTCCTACGAAACCCCTAAATTCAGCGTCTACTTCTTTGGTTTTGGCTTTAGCTTTGGCCACGGCGGCTTAGGGTAGACAAACTTTGCAGTAGCATGTTTCTTGGGGCCGACGACTTCAAATACCCCATTTTGCCACTGACCAATCTCACCGGTATGACACTCCTTGGCCATAAGTCCGTTCTCAAACCAAGTCGGTCCCAGTACCGTGTTGAACTTCTGTGTGGCCATGATATCCCTGATCACCTTCTGGTCCAGGGTTCCGGCCTTCTCGATAGCCTGCTTCCAAAATTCCAGCGCAGCCCAGTAGAGGGGGTGTCCCCAAAAATCTTGGAGTTGTTCAGGCTTGCCTTTATAGAGTTTATCGCAAAGTGCTTGTGCTGCTTTTGACTGGCTACAGGCAAAGGCAGTAAAACCCATTACTCCCTCCACCGCCGGACCAAACGTTGTATGGTAAAACCCGAAATTGGCCCCGGGGCCTCCTATCCAAGCCTTGGGGTTAAAGCCAAGCGCCATGGACGTACCGGTAGCTGGCAGAACCATGTCGGGATAGCCAAAAGCGCAAAAGACATCGGCATTTGATGCCTTAGCTTTCTTGATTATGGGCGATAGATCCTTAGTTCCAGGCGGAACACTCTGAATACCGACGATTTCAATTCCATGCTTAGGGAATTCAATACCCGCCACACCGGAATACTCTATACCGTGGAGGTCACCAATGTACATGATGTATGCCGTCTTTGCGCCCTTTTCGCCGAAAAGTTCAGCAAGGACCGGTATCTGGTACCAATCGGAAAAACTCAGGCTGATGAACACATAGGGTAGGCTCCTAAGCATATCCTTGATCTGCGTGGCGCCGCCCTCGGCTGTCAACAGAATATACCCATGTTTATTGGCTATAGGGGCTTGGGCAAAGAGAAAGGCGGTGCCACAGGCAGGCCACAGAAAGTCAACCTTGTCCTGGACTATCAATTTCTCCGTCAGTCTCGTCATCGTGCCCACATCACTTTTATCATCATATATCAATAGCTCGATGGGTAATTTTTTCCCGTATTTTTTCACATAGATCCCACCCTTGGCATTGACCTGAGCAACCCATGTCTCATAGACCGGTCTGAATGCCGAATCTCCAATCACAGCCATCCAGCCCGAGAGAGGTCTCGCCATACCAACAACGATTTTGTCCTTGGCCAGTGAATTTGTGGCACAAACGCCCACCAGGAAAGTCACAACGACCATAAACATGAAGGACCCGATTAAGACTTTGTTTTTCATCTTTCCCCTCCTCTATAAATATTCAAAAAATCAACCGATCAAAATACACTTTGTTTATTACCAATACCCTTTGTCGGTGAAATGTGAGCATCACCTCCCTTCTTGGTTGAGGCTCCAGGCTTGACTGTTCGCACCCCTTCCTGCTTTTGGCTTGAGGCAGGGAACCCATACCTTCCTCTCAGCGAAGACCCAAATGTGATATTTTCCGGTCATTCCCTTCTCCTAAAGAGATCTGATTTAATGTCCCAACACCTATGGGGCAGGTCAGTATTTGCTGTCGTTTTCATGATGAGAGCATCTTGTTCTTAATAAGTCTCTTGAGCTTCTTTAGAAAGTCCGTTATATCCTCTTCTGAAAAACCCTTTAGCATGATTTCTGTAGCTTTGTCCTTTTCCTGCTCTATGTTCTTCAGGGTTTTTCTCCCCTTTGGTGTGATTTCAAGAAGGGTCACACGTTCATCCCGCGGGTCGGACTTTCTGATGATAAAACCGTTCTTTTCCAGCCTTTTCGTGAGGCCAGTCATATTTGCCCCTGGAACAAGCATGATCCTGCTCACCTCGGAGATTCTGTTTATACCGTTTCGGGACGCATCCAGGACCCTAAGGATATTGTACTGTGGGAAAGAGAGGCCGTAGTTCCTGAAAATGGCAGAGTGGGTTCTTTTGAAGATTTCTGCGGCCCTGACCATTGCCATCAGCACTTTTTCGTTTGTACTCAAATCACTCACATATCTTTCTGCCTTCATCACATGCCCCTACAATGTGTTATTTCAAAACGTTCAATTTACAAATATCAAAGTATTGAATAATTCTTGAATATATCACCTTCATAACATGGATTTTTCCTGGTCTAATACTACATTGTATGAGTTTGTGACAAATCTCAGTTCGGTACATCCCATAGGTCGCCCCGTGCCTCTCTAAAATCCTTTGTGGGCACGCCCATTCTTTCTACAGAGACCTGACGTGCTTTAAGAGTTTGATTTTTATTGATATTATTTGTTTGGAAGTATTGCTATAAGGCTGAAAGATTCACCCCGACATGAAACTCAACACATTGACTATAAAGAAATTGACAAAAAGTCAAATCTATTCTAATGCTTACCCCTATATCAGCAAAACAAAGCCTAGCAGCAGCCTGAAGCCTGAATGACTTTTCCTGCGTGAAAAAGGGGTAGATTTAGGGAAGAGGACGAGATACAAATCTGCGATGAATACATCCTTGGAGGCGCAAGGTATGTCAGATAGACTCATCTTGAAAGAACTGAGCCGTTACAGCAGGGGCACTTTTGCTGATATTGTTTACAGAAATGCCCTCTTGCATGCCGATGATGAGGCCTTTTCATACGGTGCCAAAAGAATAACTTTCGCCCAGTTCAATGCACAAGTGAACAGCTTGATCCATGCGCTATTCTCCATGGGCGTCAAAAAAGGAGATGGCGTAGCCATCCTTTCATGGAAC
>JASFEQ010000257.1:0-6594 GCA_050124735.1 Desulfobacteraceae bacterium
ATTTGTGATCAGGATTTAGGGCCCCCCTGCCCTCTCGAATTTCGGTCTCCATGGCCCTGGCCACCAGATCGCGAGGCGCCAACTCCTTCATCTTGGGCGCATAGCGTTCCATAAACGCCTCCAAGTCTTTATTGCGTAAAATTCCGCCCACAGATCTCAAGGTCTCACTGGCCAGGATCCCTGGGCCCACGATGCCCGTAGGGTGGAATTGAATGGCTTCGGGGTCCATGATGGGCAGTCCCGCTTTGAGAATAATGGCAAGACCATCTCCAGTGTTCTGTCTACAATTTGTGGTGACTTTGAAAAGTTGGCCGTTTCCCCCTGTGGCCAGGACCGTTACCTTTGATAGAACGGCCACAAACTCTCCCTCTTTCTGCCTGAAGATCACAGCTCCCACACATCTGTCACCCTTGAAGAGGAGTTCTGTGGCAATGGCCTGGTTCAGAAAGGATATGTCCCCCCTTAACGCCTCCCCCCACACGGTGTCCATAATGCCCTTGCCGGTTCTATCCGCCTCAAATACCGCCCGGAAAGCAGAGGCTTCACCAAAGCCTATGGTGTGACCGCCAAAGGTCCTTTTGCTCACCTTCCCGGCTTCGTCCCGACTAAAATGCATGCCATGGTTTTCCAGCCAGACAACCTGTTCCCACGAGGACTCCACAATCTTCTTCATCACATTTTGGTCGGCACTGCAGTCCGAGCCCTTCCAGGTGTCGAACATGTGGTAAATGGGTTTATCGACAGGATCCCTCGGATCCACCGCGGCTAACCCACCCTGGGCCGTATTCGTATGGGACTTCTGGGGATGTCCCACCTTAGTCACAGCAACAACACGTGCCCCCGGTCTCCTTTCAAAAATCTCCGCCGCACATCGCAGACCAGCGCCACCTGCCCCAATGATCAACACATCGCAATTGATGCTTGACGCGATCTGAAAGCTATTTCTCATACTGAGAGTTCCCTCTGCTTAAATAGAGCCGATCACTGTCACGCCAACCCAACCAAAGACCAGCATGACCAAAGTCACCAGCAAGGCTAGGCCCCTTCGAAGGGTTGGAGAAGAGAGATAGTCACTCATCAATGACCATATGCCGTAACCAGCGTGGTAGAGTGTTCCTGCAAGCAACAATAGGTACACCGCCTGAATAAAGTATTTTTGCATCACCGGGATCACAATACCTGCTTCCTGACTCGCAACAGGAGTGAGATGCATGAACAGCATGTAAGCGGGTATCATGACCAACAGGAAGGTGGCGCTGACCCTTTGAAGCCACCAGAAGATAGAGTGCCCACCCCGCCAAATCCGCGCGCCAACACCATAGGAGAGGATTGATGCTACTGCAATCATCGCCAACCAGAAGATAAATGGGGACACGCTCTGATTGCCCATCACCATAACCAATCCAAGGACTGCCAAATAAATGATGCCGAGCCCTGTCATCCAGCGAAGCATGCTTTCCTCAGCCCGGTTCCCATAGATTTCATAAAGGATTAGCCTTCCCCCATTAAAGGCGTGAAAGATGATAGGGACAGCCAAAATCCATTGCAAAAGATTTGAGATCAGCGATCCCAAGCCTTGCGCTCTCACGTCATGAGCGCCCGTCCCATAGGGAGAGGGACAGAAATACATATGAATCCAGACAAAGATCACCAGCAGTATCCCTGTGATCCGGTGAAACCACGCTATCATGAAGTGCCATCCCCTCGTCCTGGCGTAAAAGGAGAGCTTTGGGAATTTTTCGAGCACTGAAATCATGTTTGCGTGAAAGGCCATGTGGGCTCAGTCCTTCTCCTCGTAGAGTTTTCTAATCCTAATGGCCTTGGGGGCGCAAGCCTGTATGCACAGGTCACACAGGGTACACTCGTCCTCATTGTCCTCGATAACAGAAGGATTATCCCCCTCCTTACTAAAGATGTTCACAGGGCAAACCTTGACACAGCCACCGCATTCAGCAATGCCTACACATGTTGGAAAATCAATTTCAACCTTGATGAATTCACTCATGTCGCCGCAGCTTTCCTCATGGAGTACTGGAGTGGTGGAGTATTGGAGTGATGCACAATACGTTCTGAATAAGCATCCTCATCTTCCGAAATCCATTACTCCAGTGCTCCAACACTCCATGACTCCAAGTAATTTATGTCTTCATCATCTTCGCCATTCTTAATGTCCGTCTTGCCCGTTCCACCACGGGATAATCAATGAACTTGCCATCCAATTGAATAGCCGCCACACCGCTCGCTTCTGCCTCTTCAAAGGCTTGAATCACTTTTTTTGCATATTGAATTTCTTTCTTGGTTGGGGAGAAAATGGCATGGCAGGCTTGGATCTGATTCGGATGAATACACAGTTTCCCCTGAAAGCCCAGTTGCTTCGCTCTCATTGCATCGGCCTTGAGGCCCTCCGTGTCCTTCAAATCGATCATAAAAGGGGTGTCCAACGGCGGCTCTATCTCCGCTGCGCGGCATGCAACGGCGATTCGAGAGCGGGGATAGTTGAGTTCTGAACCTTGTTTAGTGATTTCCATGCCCAGATCCAGAGAGTAGTCAGCGGCCCCAAAGGCGGCGGTCAAGACTCTGGCTGGATCCGTTTTTTCTGAAAGGATGGGAAATATACTCTGCACGGCACGGGCTGATTCAATCAAGGGAATGATGGTGACCGTCCCTGGATCCATGCCCTTTTCCTTCTCCAGACGGAGAAGGCGATGGTTTATTTCACGAATTTGCTCTGGACTTTCCACCTTTGGGAGCATGATACAGCCAAGCTCTTTCACCATGACTTCATCCAGATCTCCCTGGCAAAATCCTGAACCTATGGCATTCACACGAACAATAATCTTTCTGCCACCATGTTCTATAACTTTTTCACGAACCTTTGATCGCGTCTCCTCTTTCAGCGCCAATGGCACCGCATCCTCAAGATCGATAATGATCACATCGGCGCCGGCGTTAAGGGCCTTGTCCACACGATCTGGACGCGTCCCCGGGACAAAGAGGGCCGTCCTTATGGGTCCAAACGTCATCATCTCATGCCTCGTTTTGCAGTTCTTGTTCAATACGTTCCAGAAAGCTTCTCATGTATTTCAGACGCGATTGGCCCAGTTCCTCAGCTTTCCCGGTATGAAATGTGCCTTCCACTTTGGCCAGGACTGACCTGAGATATTCTGGGAAATCACTGATCTTTCCACTGAAGGAACCATCATTGAGTCCCCGCACGACGGCGCGAAGTATTCCAATGGCTCCAATGTATTCCAACGCATCCGCGTCCTGTCCCACTTTCGCTTCAGTGGTCTGGGGCTCGGGACCTCCGTAACGGCTGTGCGCCTCCAACACATGGAGGGTCGCATCTATTTTCTCCTCTGGAAACCCTGAATCCCGCAGGATCTGTGCTGCCCTGGTCCGCCCCACCACGTAATGCTTTTTCCGGTTGATCACCACACCCACATCGTGAAGAAGGGCCCCTGGAATCAAGACTTCCATGTCGGCGTCTATGGCAGGCCCAAGCTCTTGACACCAACGGGTCATTCTCTCCACGTGGTCCGTGCTGGCAACGGGCTCGTCGGCCAGATCCACTTTCACGTGCTGCCATATCCTCTTTTGTAATTGGTTAAGCTGCATCTCTGCTCCTCTCAAAGAAAATCCCTTAGCATCGGCACAATATGGGAAAAAGATTCGGCGACTTGGATTCCGTCCTTTTTAAAGCGCTCAATCTTCCCTTTGGCACTTCCCCTTTCACCCTCGACGATTGTGGCTGCATGGCCGAATCTGACCCCAGGCATGCTGTCCACAAAGCGCCCTGCGATAAAGGCGACGATCGGGATAGTGATCTCTTTTGCACTTACAAGCTCGGCCAGATTTTCCTCGATAACGCCCCCTGGTTCACAAAACAGGACAACGGCCTTTGTATCCGGGTCCTCATTGAACAAAGGGATCAAATCCAGGAAATTGGATCCCACGACGGGGTCCCCGCCAACGCCAACGCAGGTGCTCTGCCCAATCCCATGGGTGGTCAGTAGATTGGCGATTTCCGTGGTCATTCCCCCGCTTCTTGACGCAATACCGACCGGCCCCGCCATATAAGCCTTTTTCACGTCTTCCGCAGGACCCCCTGCCATTCCCAGCTTAATCACATCAGGGGAGATGAGGCCGAGGGTATTGGGCCCTATCACTCGAGCCTCCTTTTCTCTCGCCACTTCCAGGAACTCAATCACGTCCTTTCTGGGAACCCTTTCCGTGATTACGACCAGGAGTTTGATGCCGTTTTCAAGGGCCTCCAGGGCAGCCCCCTTTACCATGCCTGGTGGAACGGAAATCACCGATGTCTCGGCATTGTGCTCCCTGACAGCCCCCCGAACCGTATCATAAACAGGTACGCCGTGAACCTGATGTCCTTGCTTTCCTGGCGTCACGCCGGCCACCACCTTGGTCCCATAATCCATCATATCCTTTGTGAAAGAGGCTGCCTCGCGCCCCGTGATCCCCTGTACGATCACCCTCACATTCTGATCAGCAAGTATGGTCATGCCTTTTTCCTTCGCTTCACCGTTTCATTCTTTCGACCGCCATCTTGGCCGCTTCGTCAATAGAAACGGTCCGATCACAAAAGGGAACCCCATATTTGGACAAGATTTTAAATCCTTCCCCTTCCCATGCACCAGGAACCCTGAAAACGGCCACCGTCTCAGAGGGGCGTTTTCCTGCCTCCAGAATACCCTTCACCACCCCCCGTGCCACCATATCCACCCGGGTATTACTCACCACATTCATAATAACGGCGATCTTCTCCACATTGGGCTTTGAAAGAATGTGTTTGGTCAGTTCCTGGACTTTAAGCACAGAGGGATTGCCTCCAATCTCGCAGTAATTGGCCGGGTCACCGCCATGCTGCTGAACGGCGTCAAAGGCTGTAAGCGAGGCGCCACCTCCACCGATAATCAGTCCCAGGGTGCCATTAAACTCGATCATGCGACCCGCCACCCCCCTGTGGTCCAGATTGTCGATTTCCGCTGCCTTGCGCTCAAAATCCGTGCTGCCCCTGCCTCCCACATATCGATCCTGATCCTGTTGTTTTTCTGCAATCTCCCTATGTCTGAACACGGCATCATCATCAATCTCCAGGTGACAATCCAAGGCGACCAGTTTCCCCTCATCAGTCAATGCCATAGGGTTTATCTCCGCAAGGGTCGCGTCATAGTCCAGGGAGATATCAGCAAGGATTGACAAGACGGAACCCAAACCTATGAGCACCCTTCCAGAGATACCCGCATCAGAGATGATTTCTCTGGCACGGTACTGGGGAAGTCTTCCTCGGGCAGAAAAATATTCTCGTCTCACTTTTTCGGGCTCACAGGCCGCCAGTTCCTCTATGTCCACACCCCCCTCTTGCGAAAAGATGGCCAGAGGGGATTTGACCACCGTATCATAGGTGACGGCCATGAAGAATTCTTGTTCCACTGCGGTTTTCTCTTCCACAAGGATTTTCCTGGACCTGTATCCCCTTACCTCCGTGGAAAGGAGATGTTCTATCTTGGCCTTTGCTTGATCTCTTGACGATACCTCGATGATCCCTCCGGCTTTTCCCCTTCCCCCCAAGGGGATCTGTGCCTTTAACACAATCGGACCCTGCATTTGCAGGTCTTCGGACCGCGAGAGCACTTGACCCGTCGGCACGGGGATACCGTATTTTTTCAAAATCTCTTTTGACTCGTACTCCAGTAACCGCATAAAATGCCTCCGCTTTTTTCGCTTGCGGACTACACTCAGCCAAGAAGGTTGCTTACATCATCCATTTCTTCCAAACCCATGACCCGTTCCACAATGGCCTCTACGCTGGAGTCGGAAAGGAGCCCCCTGGTGAGATCCCTGAACTTCTCAATAACATCTCGCTCCCCAAGGGGGTTTTCAGGATCCCCTTTTGGATAATCACTGCTCCCTTTGAGGCTTTTCCCGTCCCGGGTCATGATCTCTACTCGAGCGGGCCACTTGACCGGGTATTGAAGGCTCAACTGGGGATCGCTTCGGATTCTTATCCGCCCCATAAGCTCAAGGAGATCCGGGTCTTCAAGCCTCGTTTCAATGAAATCTCCCGTGTTCACGTGCCCGTACCTCAGAGCAGTGGCCACGCAAAATGGCAAGCTAAATTTCGCCACGTACGGGGTGGTAGGTCCCACGTCCTCCAGCAAATCCAGTGCAGCCTGATAGACAGAGACGTCAACCCGCTCTATGTCTTTCACATTCATGGGAGTTGCCTCGGTCGCCTGTAACACGGACTCGATGGCTGAGTGGGTATGGCCGCAAGAGGCATAGTATTTGAGGGAATTACGCTCGAACAGGAAATTCTTGCCTAGTCCCGCCACACACTTCTTTTCGTCAAAATCTTTGGAAGTGGCCCGAAAGAACCCCTTCTCTCCCTCCAGAATCCTACGGGCGCCGGTAAACCCTTTTTGGGCCAAGAGGGCAGATAGCAGTCCATTGAGGGCGGACTTCCCGGGGTGCAACTGTTTGCTCATGGCGCTTTCAACCAAAAACTCCCACACGCCGGAAGCCTGGGTACCCGCAGAACCGAGCGCCCAGACCACCTGGTCCTCATCCAGT
>JASFEQ010000258.1:0-6565 GCA_050124735.1 Desulfobacteraceae bacterium
AAAGTTGCGGATTTAAGACTACCCAAATAAATCGTTAGTTTTGCCTTCTTATCGTAGTCGTTGGTTTTGAGGTAACGAATTTATTTTCGATTACAGGGAGAAAGCATTAACGCCCGGTATCAGCCGCGGCCTTTAGGACGTCGGATGGATGCCTTGGTTGGGTGCTGATTTCTCCTTCCAGTTTTTTACCAGCATGATGAGACTATAAATCCCAATAGCAAACATAATGGTGTCCTCATAAACACCATACTTTGGAATCTGGATTAATGGAGGAAACGGGATCGCCCAGAACAAAAGTATGAAATAAATGATCTTGTCGACCCGAGGAAGTGCAAATGTGAGCAACAAAAGGGCAAGAGCCGTAGTCGGACAAGGAAAGGTCCCAGGGATAATAGTCTGCGGAAAATGATGCCCGAATAGAAGGCTGAAAACCGGATAGCATAGGATTATTAGTACTAGCAGCGTTGTCAGATGCCTTTGCCACCCCTTACTCGGTGGATGAAAGTCCATCCTCTGTCTGAACATATCCACAGCAAACAGGATCGCGACGATAATGAAAAGGGAGCCAAAGAAATAGTTGCCTTTAAGACCTTTTCCAAGTGTCAAAAAGAAAACAATGCCTGCCCAACCAAATGACAAGGCCATGTATATTCTGACCAACGCATTTGCAGCCCTTCCAGGTTTGAGGAAAACCATCACTACGATTAGCACCCCTGCCACGAAAAAGACTGCCTGAGCCGGCCAAACCTTGGCACCGTAAGCTTCGAGGATTCCCCACCATTCTTCAGCAGATAGCATGTTTCACCTCCTGGCACCCAAGTTTGAATTAGGTCGGCAAAAAGAGACTGTTTATTGTTACAGTTTTACAACATAACTATGGATAAAATTGTAGCTGAATTGCAACATAATACCAACATTCAGAACTTTTGTTGCAAGTTCCTGGGCCCACCTTCCGTAACCTATCAAAAGCCCAAACTAAAGACTACCCAAATTAATCTATACGTTTTGGTGCGTCAAGATTTTGCAGACTACTTCCCATAACGTTGAATCTCGTCAAATTGCACAATACATTTGCTAATCGAAACCCCACAGCTAGTGAAAGCCTAACCGAAAAATAGCCATAAAAAAGCAGGGCCGTGATGACCCTGCCTTCGGTGATCCGTTCTTTGTTCTGGGATTTATTCTTTTTGATTACCCTTTTTCTTAATAATCACTACATCGTCACCTTCTATGGTAGTACCATCCAATAGACTACCTGTAATACGAAGTATTAAGCATTCACCATCGATGACCTCTCCAATGGCTGCCACAACTTCCCGCGTGTCGAATTTAAGTGTGAGGTCGGTGAAGCCGTCTGGCCCCTGTTCAGTGCAGTCCAAGCAATTAATAATGGGACCCCCGTTGAAAGGTGTTGCCACGTCCTCTAAGTCATTACGCACAGGAGCAACCCCTTCTAATGATATCGAGGATAGATCAATATCAAATACATCGAGATCTTCTGTGCCAAGAATAGCGACGGGAAGAACCCCTTTACTTTTCGTGTTGAGCGGATTGGGACAGGATTGGGGTTTTATGTCAACTGCTATAGTGTGGGGGCCCGCTGGTTGACCAAACGGATAGGCTATAGTCTCAATACATTCATCAGGTGGATCTCCAGTTGAACCGTTCCATACTACGGGCAGGTTTATGTTAACAAAAGGACCTAGCTCCGGACTTATGGGATCGAACCCGAAGTACACCCCCCGTCCGTTCGAATCAAGAATCATAAAAAGACCAGGGGGCACGTTCCCACCCACTAAGAAGCTAATGTTATTTGTACCGTCATTTAGAAGTATCCAACCTTCCGTAAGTATCTCTTCGTACCAATTTGTCCAAAGGTCAGAGCCTGAAACCTCAATAATTTGTGAAATATAATAAACACTCCGGTCTGGCGATTTCTCAAAGCACAGCGTTTTAAACCAAGGCCCAGCGTTTCCATCATGGCTCATTTCGATTGGGTCCTGGTTGGTGCCAACTTCAACGCCAAACTCTTCAAAAGTAAACTCACTTGTTGTACTTTCTCCTGAATCATTGCCACTGGCTGGATTAGGTTGGGCCGAAATCTGGTTGCTACCCCATAATAGGAAGCCGATAACTAAGGCCACCAAGACTCCGAAAGTTTTTCGATTAGATAAAGGGAACATATGCTACCTCCTCATTGGGTATCTCTTCGCAAGTAAGCCAAATGTCGAAGCAAGTTTGTGTCAAGTCTTAGTAAATTTTACCGTATTTCATTGGAAAAACAATCGGTAGAAGGTTTGATTTTCATCTAACACTCTAAAAGGGAGGACCATACTTTATTATTAGATTTCCAGGCCGAAGTACTAGAAATCTCCCTCTTGTGAAACCAACTATGAGTAATTTACGGTGTTGGCCTGGGGAAAGTGGGGGAAGGGCATGGCTACAATATCTTGTGGTGGGCTCTTCAGGCTTAAAAGTGTAGATTTCTTGCCATATCGTGGAATTGGGCTGAATCAGGATTCATGCAAGTATAGAGATAGTAATCATAACCCCGGCGAGCGCTCGAGCCAATGTCAAATGAAGGGAAACAGAGAGGATCATTTTACAGGGGTTTTTTTACTCAGTTTTCAAAAGTGTAGAAAAATAGCAGATTTTTGGCAATCCGCGAGTAGGCGGTTAAAAACGTGCCGTTATGTAGATCTGTGGTCCCCAATACTTGTATTCGAGCTCACCGCGCCAGTCGCCACTGTCCACCTCCACATCAAGCCGGAACCAGTTCAGGGCCAGTCCCACGCCCAAATAATTGAAGAACCAGTATTCGGTTCTGGCGGCCAGGTTCACGAGGCTTCCGTCGAAATCACCATAACTCAGAGCGAAAGCCTCCGCTAGGATACTAGCAGTCCACTTGGGCGTGAAATGATATTGGAACTGCAGGCCAAGAAGGGGCAGTGGGGCATTCGCTTCGGCCTCGACATCTGCACCAGCGTCCAGACCCGCTAGTGACGCGGAGCCGCCCACCCCAAAGCTTATCCGGTACCAGTGCAGGCCGAGTGTCCCTGAAAACTCCATCTTCTCTCGTTTGATGAAAGAGTAGGAATAGTGGATGGGGAAGATTTCGAACTTGAATTCAGAGGAAATGCTTGCGCCCGCAGGATAAATCTCGTCTCCGATCTGAAGATCACGCTGAGCCGTGGCAGTGACCTCGTCTTTAAATCGGAAATAGCCCACCCCGATGCGATGCCGTGAAAAGAAGCGCCAATAAGCGTTTCCATAAAACGTCGTCTGTTTGTCATCAAATCCGAGATCATCCTGGAGATTGATCTTGTCACCGATTCCGAGACTCGTGTTGTCCACGCGTACCTCGGTATCGATGGCGGGCAGGAAGACACCACCAATAAACTTGAAACGTTCTTCCCCTTGATTTATCCACTCACCAGCCTTCCCGGAAGTGGGAACCAGCCACCCCCATATGAGAACAAATGCAAATAAAAGACGGCTTAAAGATTTCATGGGGTGACCTCCTCCTCCTTTGATTTGCAGAGCACGGAATGACTCAAATATCGTGTGAAAAGAATGAGTAATACCAATAAAGCTTTATTCACTTACAACCTTCATTTGTAAATAGCCGGCTTCTTCTCAGGTGTGGCATTCAGCATAATCAAATCACACCTTCCTTCCTCAATTGCGCAATATCCCTTTTGGTGTATTCACCCAACCCCGTGAGCACCTCCTCTGTGTGTTCACCCAACTCAGGGGCAGCGCGGGTTGTCTGTGCCCAGGTTTCGCTGAAGTGAACAGGGTATCCCGGAATCTTGATTTTTCCTAGCGTAGGATGCTCAAAGTCCACCATATAGCCGTTTTCAATGACCTGAGGATCATCCGTAAGCTCCATCACTGAATTCACCCCGGAACAGAAAAGATCGTACTCACCAAAGATCCGAAGCCACTCATCCCGGGGACGCGTAGCAAAGATCTCATCAAAGAGGGCGACGAGCTCTTCCGCATTGGCGAGCCTCTTGGCATCTGTATCGAAACGTGGATCATTTTCAAGGTCAGTATGACCCAGCGCCTGACAGAGCGGTGTCCAGTGCCTGTCCGGCGGGGTGAGCGTGATCATAAGCCAGCGGCCATCACTGCACTGGTAGTAGTTTCTCATGGGGTGCTCACTGGAGCGCCTGTGCCGAGGCGCTTCAAAACCCCCCATCTGGGCCATCAGCACGTTGAAGTAGAGCAGGTAGATGGCCGTTCCCAGCATGGAAACATGCACTTCCTGGCCCTCACCAAAACGCTCCCGCATATAGAGGGCGGTGATGATCTGATGACTGGCCATGATGGCTGTGGCCTGATCCACCACACCGAACTGGCATACCAAAGGAGGCATGCCCACCTCACCCATGGAATACATGAACCCTGATCTGGCCTGCCCCTCGTAGTCGAATCCGCCCCGGTCCACATCAGGCCCCTTGGGTCCGAATGCGGACACGACGGCGTAAATGAGCATGGGGTTGATCTGCCGCAGTTTGGAATATGTGATATTGAGGCTGTCAACGGCTTGAGGTCGCATGTTGGTGAGGAAAACATCTGACTTCTTCACAAGGCGATAGAGGATCTCCTGACCCTTCTTGTTTCGCAGGTCTATGGTTATGCTCTTCTTGTTTCGATTGGCCCCTTCACAGAAGATGCTCCTGTCGCCCGGCAACTCAAATGAAATGCTTCCGACCTTCTTTACCACCCTTATGGGGTCACCCGTTCCGGGTTGTTCGATCTTAATCACTTCAGCGCCCAGTTCGCCAAGGATGGCAAGTCCACCTGGCCCAGCATGATATATTCCACAATCAAGTACCCGTATACCTTCCAAAGGCTGCTTCATTCCAAAGTCCTCCACAACTTGTTTATCCGATTTGGCGATGCGGTATTGTAGACAAGGTGCCCTATGCTGGCAAGGGCTATTTGCGAAAGCACCAGATCAGGACAGACAAAAACACAACACAAAACAAAGATAATTTTTCTCATTTTTCCCCTCCTTGTCACCAAAGACTAGAACGCGTTCTTTATCTCCTAAAACGCACGAGACCAGAGTGGGTTGACAAAGGGGCAGATGAGGCCTTGATGGTGGATCAGGGGAAATAGAATTTGTTGGCATTTCAGGGGGTAAGCATGATATCCTTTTAGTTTGTGCAAAGAAATGAGGGTGAAAAAGACAGGATGAAAAAGAATAACAACCGGGGCACAAAGGGCAAACGCCTAAATGCAAAGATACGTGAAATGGAAATTGATGACTTGGCAGACGTTTTTCATCTGGGCGAAACGGTTTTCAAGGCGGAAAATGTGCCCAATCTATATCGCACTTGGGGCGAGTTCGAAGTGGTTGAGCTTTTCAATAGCGATTCCGAGTTTTGTCTTGTGGCCGAGGCAGGGAAGAAGATCGTTGGCTTTGCCCTCGGGACAACCATTGAGAAAAGCCACTCAGCCTGGAAATATGGCCACCTCATATGGCTGGGCGTGAAGCCCTCCCACCAGAGATCAGGTTTGGGGGAAAAGCTCTTCAATCGTTTCATTGACCTGATGCTTAAAAATGGCGTCAGGATGGTACTGGTGGACACAGAAGCGGAAAACCTCCCGGGCCTCTTCTTTTTCCGAAAAATGGGTTTTGGACACCCTCAACAACATATCTACCTTACATTGAATTTGGCCGCTCGACAGGAGTCCCTCAAGAAGAAACAGAAGGAGGAATCGCCAAATCGGCGATCGCGTAAGACCTGATGCAGAACACCAATAGCCCCTTCGATCCGGGTCGCTTGAAAAGACTCCTGCACAGGCTCGTGGATATCTACAGTCCGTCTGGCAAAGAAGAGGAGATCCTCCACTTTCTCAACGGTTACCTCAAACGACACGGCCTACCCGTCCTGTGCCAACCTGTCGACGAGAAGCGATACAATCTGGTGCTCATGCCCCCTGAACAGGAGGTGCATCTAGCGCTCGTGGGTCACCTGGATACCGTTGCCGCCTATGACCTGAACGACTATGGATATGCAGAGCAGGGCGACCAGATTAAAGGTCTCGGCACGGCGGATATGAAAGGGGGTTGTGCGGCCATGGTGGAAGCCTATATGACGCTCCATGCATCTGGCCATTCCGGGGCGCCCGTGGCCCTCTGCCTTCTGGTGGGCGAAGAAGAGGAAGGGGACGGGGCAAAACGTCTGGTTGAAGATTACCATTTTCCCTGGGCCATTGTGGGTGAACCCACAAATCTCATACCCTGTTTGAGCAATTACGGCTACGTTGAAGTCCAGATCTGCACTTTTGGGAAAAGGCTTCATGCATCCCTGGCCCATCTGACACAGAATCCTATACAGGCCATGCTTCGTTTGATGTTGAAAATTTCCCAGTATATGGAAGAGCAACGGCCACAGTTGGCCTATAACATCCGTGACTTGTTCAGTTCTCAGTCGGGCTTTGCGGTTCCCGAGCACTGTGAGGCATGGCTGGATGTCCACTTACCACCAGGCTCTCCCATAGGAACCATTGCGACGGAACTGGAAGAGATCATGCTCCGCGAGCGTGA
>JASFEQ010000259.1:0-6565 GCA_050124735.1 Desulfobacteraceae bacterium
ATGTCAGGACCTTCCAACCGGTTGTACTCCAGCACAAAACGAACCCAGATAAGATCAAACAGACCCATATCCTTCAAAGGCTCCCTGAGATCATGAACTCGAAATGTGATACCCGATTGGCCGCCATAGTGCTCTTTGGCGTGGCGAATCCTCTCTTCTGAATAATCCAGCCCAAGAATTTCGCCCCCAGGTTGCGCCATTTTGTGCAGAATAGAGGTTATTTTGCCCGGTCCGCAACCTGCGTCTAACACGCGGAGTCCAGGTTCTAGCCCGCACCAATGGGCCTGTCTACGAACCATCTCTGGATCGGTCTTGATCTCTAGTCGAATGGCCTCTTCCAAATTCTCCATGAGGTAAGATTTGGCTCCATGCATCTGGGGACTCTCCTTTCTAAAAGTTTCCCCTTTGGTCGTTGGGGTTTCTCTACATTACGAAGAATGAAAGAATAACAAAAAAGAAGGGAATTGTTAATTGTTCAGTGAAACTACCCCTCAAAGGATGCTATCCATAGGGGAAATATCTTGAACGCCTTGCAATTCTACGAAGTTGATATATTTTATTTTATGCATTATAAATGATGGAAAATTAATGATAATTAGATCGAGGACATATACTAATGGCGAGAGAATTCAGCTTTGAGCAAGGCCCGATTCGACCTCCCAACGAGGCGAGGAGTCTGCTTTTGCGGGTGACACGAAACTGTCCGTGGAATCAGTGTCTTTTTTGTCCTGTGTACAAGAGGAGCAAGTTTTCCCTTCGGACGGTGGAGGAGATCAAAGAGGATATTCAGACAGCGAAAGACACAGCGGATGAGATAAAGGCCCTCTCCTGGAAGTTGGGATTCAGTGGAGAAGTCAATGACCGGGTCATAAGTGCCATCTTCAACAGCCCCAATTACAGCAATGCCTACCGAAGCATTGCCATCTGGCTCTATTATGGAACGGGTGCATGCTTCTTGCAGGATGCGGATAATCTGGTCATGAAGACCAAGGACCTTGTGGAGGTTCTGAGCTTTCTTAGGGAGAAGTTTCCACAGATAACCCGGGTGACCACCTACTCCAGATCCAGGACCATCGTCCGAAAATCTGTGGACTCCCTTAAGGCCATTCGGAAGGCGGGATTGGACAGGGTGCACGTGGGACTGGAGAGTGGATACGATCCGCTTCTGAAATTGATGAAGAAGGGCGTTACGGGGGCCCAGCATATCGAAGCAGGCAGAAAGGTCCTGGAAGCGGGGATGGAACTCTCCGACTATGTGATGCCAGGTCTAGGAGGACAGGGTCTGTGGCGAGAGCATGCCATAGCAACGGCGAAGGTACTCAACCAGATAAACCCCCACTTTATCCGCCTGCGAAGCCTAAGGGTGCCTGACAGGGTTCCCCTTTCCCAGAAACTGAAAAGTGGTGAGTTCGAGATGCAGACCGATGATATGCTGGCTGAGGAGGTGAAACTCTTTATAGAAACCCTTGATGGTATTACCAGTGTGGTGACAAGCGATCACATCATGAATCTCTTGGAGGAGGTGACCGGGAGACTGCCTGAAGACAAAGAGGAGATGCTGGAAGTGATCAGGAAATACCAGGAACTGCCCGATTCCGAGAGACTCATCTACCGGGTCGGCCGCCGGGGAGGGGCCTACAGGTCAACGGAGGATTTGAAGCGTGATCCAGTCGCCTATGAAAAGATCAAGAACCTTGTTAAAGATTTGGAGGCCAAAGGGGGAAAAGAGGAAATAGAGAAGTTCATCACAGGATTAGTTGACCAATATATTTGATAAGTTCCAATTTGTTATAGATATTACTTAAAGTTGTAATTGATATTCTTGTTTAACTATGACTCCATTTGGGAGTGTAGTCTATTTATGTCTTACTATCCGGTTTTGATCCACTTAGATGGGAAAAAGGTCGTTGTGGTGGGAGGTGGCCCTGTTGCCGAGAGGAAGATTGAGACGCTTCTGGAGTATGGCGCAGACGTCCAGGTGGTATCGCGAGACCTAACTCCCCGGCTACGCAAATACAGCGAGGGGGGAACGATAGGCTTCCTTGGACAGGAATTCAATGAGGATTGCCTTGAGGAGGCCTTCATGGTGATTGCTGCCACGGATGACCCCCGTTTGAACCACCAAGTGAGTAAAAAGGCAAAAGAGAAGGGTTTGCTCGTCAATGCGGTGGATCAGCCCTCGGACTGCAACTTTATTGTGCCTTCCATTCTTCGTAGAGGGGACTTTCTGATCGCCGTTTCCACTTCTGGGAAGAGTCCCGCCCTGGCAAAAAAGGTGAGAGAGGCGTTGGAGGAAGGATTCGGCAACGAATACGAATCTTTGCTGATTCTCATGGGCCGACTCAGAGAAGAAATACTCTCACAAAGACTCTCTCAGGATGAAAACAGGAGAATATTCCATGAACTGGTCAATTCCCCCGTTTTGGAGGCAATAGCGAGAAAGGATTGGAATGGAGTGGCCGTGATTCTCAATGGGATTATTCCAGGGCGAGTCTCATCAAAGGACGTGATTAATTACTTGAAGGTTGAGTGAAACTATGGCTTTCCTACTGTTCAAGCTGGCTCTTTTTCTTATTCTTTTGGCAGCGGGTGGATTTATTGTCTATATCATCAAACAGCAAAAAATCGTTTTTACGTGGTCATATAGGATACTTGTGGCGGGTTTTATCTGCCACACCCTTTTTCTTGCCCACCAGTATTACGTTCTCGGCACTGCACCGGTGCTCAGTCTGAAATCAGCCCTCTCATTTTTTTCATGGACCATTATTGGCGCATACCTCATCTTTCAATTGAGATTCAAGTTAATGGTCCTAGGCTCTTTTATAGCGCCTCTTGCGGCCTTTCTCATGATCATATCCTCCTCCATACCCGGCATGGAAGTGGTGGTCAAGCCCATATACAGCAGCATCTGGCTCACGATTCATGTGGGCACCATATTCATGGGTAATGGCATGTTTGCTGTTACCTTTGTGGCCGCAATCATGTATTTGATCCAGGAACACCAAATAAAGAGAAAACGACTTGGCTCGTTTTACAGCAGATTGCCCTCATTGGAGACCTTGGATTCGATCAACTACTATGCCCTCATGTACGGCTTCCCCCTGTTGACTGTGGGCATGATCAGTGGCTCCATATATGCGCAATATGCCCTGGGAAGTTATTGGCGGTGGGACCCCAAAGAGGTATGGTCTCTCATCACATGGTTATTCTATGCGGCCCTTTTGCATGAAAGGGTCGCCGTGGGCTGGCGAGGGCGCAGGGCAGCCATTATGTCCATTATCTGTTTTCTCGTTCTAATCTTTACATTTATCGGTGTCAGCCTATGGCTGAGCGATTACCACAGCTTTAGGACTATTGAAGGCCGAATAGGAACATGATTAAGATCGTAAACTTGGGCATGAATCATGAGACAGCTCCCGTGGAGTTGAGGGAATGCCTAGCCAGGGAGTCGGGCAATACATCTGCGGCGTTGGCATCTATGAGGAAGCTTCAATCCATTAGGGAGGGCCTGTTTATCTCCACCTGTAATCGCGTGGAGGCCCTGTATACGAGTGAAGAACCAGAAGAGGCGAAAAGATCAGTCATATCTTTATTGTCAGATTTGGGGGGCATGCCTGAACATGCCTTTTCCTCAAATCTCTACGCCTTCGAGGGTACAGAGGCCGTAAGGCACATCTTTAGGGTGGCATCGAGCCTAGACTCCATGGTGGTGGGAGAACCGCAAATATTGGGGCAGATAAAGGATGCATACTATCAGGCCACAAAGGAAAAAACAGCTGGCGTTGTTTTGAATAGGCTCATGCACAGGACCTTTCACGTGGCAAAAAGGGTAAGGACTGAGACGGGCATCTCCGATGCGGCGGTTTCTATTAGCTATGCAGCCGTAGAGTTGGCCAAGAAAATATTCTATGATCTGGAGGGAAGACTGGTCCTCTTAATCGGGGCTGGTGAGATGGCTGAACTTGCTGCCAGGCATCTCTTGGGCCATGGTGTCACCTCCATACGAGTGGCCAATCGCACTTTTCGCCGGGCCGTCCAGGTGGCGGAATCCTTTGATGGGAACGCCGTTTCCTTTGATGAAATCGGGGCACAGCTTTTGGAGGCGGATATCGTTATCACCTCCACCGCATCCACCGAATATGTAATCGACTATGAACAGGTGAAAAGTTCCCTGAGGAAAAGGCGCAATCGTCCTCTTTTTTTTATTGATATTGCTGTGCCAAGGGATGTGGAGCCGAGAGTGAATGATCTGGGGAATGTCTATCTATATGACATTGATGACCTGAAAGGGGTTGTGGAAATCAACATCGCCCAGAGGAAGGAAGAGGCGGTAAAGGCGGAAAGAATCGTCCAGGAGGAGGTTATAAAATTTGAAAAGTGGATTGAGACCCTTGAAGTGGTTCCCACGATTGTCTCAATAAGGGAAAAGGCTGAGGCTATACGGCAAGCAGAGGTTAGGAGGAGCCTCAGCGGCCTTGGCCACCTGGATCCTTCTCAGAGAAAGGCTATAGAAACCCTTACCCTTTCGCTGGCTGAAAAGATCATTAACGATCCCATAGTTGTTTTGAAGAGGAAGGCGGATAGACCCACCAGGGATACCTATCTGGATATTGCGAGAAGGCTTTTCAAGCTCGATCAAGAAAACGGGGGAGATGACTAGGAAGTAATTTATTGGGAGGCTTAAGAGGCATGGATCTGAACAAGATGATAGAGAGGCTGAAGGCACACCCGGAACATGAGAAAATAGGGATGATCGCTAGCCACCTGGGCATCGTGCGAGGGGTTTCCCGCAACGGGCGGGATGTATCTGGAATTGAGGTCGTGTATGACCATAAGGTTATTGAGAACATAATTATAGATATCAATGGATTGCCAGGTATAATTCAAGTTTTAGTTGATACTAATGAGGGACATCTGGAGGTGGGAGATGAGATCCTGGCTGTGGCGGTTGCAGGAGATCTTCGGGAAAATGTATTTCCAGCGCTTATGGAGGCGGTGAATCGGCTCAAAAAAGAGGCATCCAAAAAGAAAGAATTGTTCAAGGCCGCTGAAACTGATTAGGTAAAGCGCCCAATAAGGAAGGAAACAAATATGGGAATGGTCGATGTTACAGAGAAACCCGTAGTCCATCGCAGGGCTGAGGCCGTGGGAAAAATCCTCTTATCCCCAAAAACCATGGCGGAGATAAAGGCGGGCAGGATCAAAAAGGGTGATCCTTTGCAGGTGGCGGAAGTGGCTGCCATGAACGCGGCAAAACAGACGCATCTCTTGATTCCCCACTGTCATCAGATCCCTCTAGATGCGGTTGGCGTGGACTTCCAACTCAGCGCAGATACTGTGGAAGCCAGGTGTGTAGTCAGGGCACAGGCGAGGACAGGGGTTGAGATGGAGGCCCTTGTGGGGGTTTCCACCGCCTTAAACACGGTGTGGGATATGGTGAAATACCTGGAAAAGGATGAAGAGGGTCAATACCCGAACACCCGTATTGTAGATATCAGAGTGGTTCGAAAAGAAAAGGGTTCCTAGCCTTGAACCGGTTGGTCAAGGAGCTCGGTTGCGCCTGTGTGAGGGCACGCCCCCGCGGGGTGTAATCAAACCCGGGTTCTTTGGGCCCCGATTATTTACTCCCATCGAACATGTCTATTTGAGTTGGGGTTTCAAGCTGATGTCCAGTACCCGAACGGCCTCCTCAAACGTCTTCCAGCCATGGGATTCTCCCGCTGGAATGAAGTAGACCTGATTTGAATAGAGCCTTTTGCGTTCTTCACCGATAAACATCTCTATTTCACCTTCCAGCACAATGCCACACTGGTCAAAGGGGTGGATATGACCTGTGTCCTCCAGACCTGCCCCTATTTCCATGCACGTCATGATCAAAGTCTCTCCCATCTCCGCCTTGCTCATGATGCCTGGCCTGAACGCTTCCAATTCTATACCCGCTAAATCCCAAAAAGTCATATTCCCTCCTTTGGATATCCTTAGGCATTGGAGAAAATGAAGTATCCAGAATCGAGGATAAGGTCACCACATTTGCAGAGGCAGCGATGAAGGGTATAAGCAGTGCGAGAGCGATGCATCTACCCATGTTCCGCATTAGGAAAGGGGCCGCCTGAAAGATATGGGTTGGGAATCTAACAGATGAAATTTTTCACTGTCAAGCAAAAGGTCCTCATGCGTCCAGGTCCATTGCCAATACTTGTGTTCGCAATACACCTCCACTGGTTGACACTTGAATGAGTGGTGTGTTATCCCTACTATAAGAATATGGATTCAGAGATATTCATCATTAAGTCTCTCTTCTTCCAGAATGCCATCATGCTGATCTCTCTCGCTGTGGTGTTCTCTCTCCTGATTCACGCCATCATCAAAAAGAGGCGAAAACATGCCGCCGTGTTCACCATCTGGTTGGTTTTGGTCCTGTGTTTTTTTAATAGTACCATTTTTGGGTTCAGTGCTGTCTTTGTGGGCCAGGAGGGAATAAGACTCAGCTACGGGAGTCTCTCTTTCAGAAATGATCTGGTGCCACTCGATTCTGAATGGAAGGTGGAAACCTATTTATCCGGAA
>JASFEQ010000260.1:0-6541 GCA_050124735.1 Desulfobacteraceae bacterium
CAAATATTGGGTCACTTCCCGTTCACTATATAGATATGGCCTTGAGAAAAGGGTATGGCCGAATCACACATCCTTTGCGGGCAGAGCCAATGGATTCTGACCCGGCCCAGAGGACCAGGTTTTCCATATGAAAATAAAAAACTTTCACCTGCCCCTGTCGGCCTATACCCGCCTATAGGGCGTCCACCTTCATGAAGGCATAGGGGGCGAATTGAATCTGATCAACTTCAGCGACCACACTGCCTGGCAGCATGGTGTTGTTACCTACGGTGTAAACCGCACCCAGCACCCGGACAACCTCCACATCAGCCCAGGGGTCATGATCCGAGGACTGAAGCACAAGTTCAGCTTCACCCATTTGCAAAGATGTGGGTCGAAGCTGCACGACTTCCTTGACAAGACGTGGGTTATAGTCAAACGCGGTTCCTTCGGGTGAGGGAAAGTATTTGAAATTGTACACGACGAGATCCAGTTCAGTGCCCATATTCTCTAGCATCATTTTTTGAGCGGCCTCATCGTTGAATGTGCCGGTGAGCTTGGCACGGACCTCAAGAAAGCGCGTGCCCCGCCGCTCCGTCCATCCTTTCACCTCCTGTCCTTTCCGCTCCAAGGATATATTTGCAAGTTTCTTGGGGTACCCAAAGACCTCACGGCCCAGGATCAGGGCCATGTCGTCCGTCACGGGCATTGACAGGCAATAGGCGCCCTCTTCACCATCAAATTCCGCCTGCAAAAAGAGCGCGCTTTCTGAATAGGTGACGCCAAAACTGGTTTTGGGATAGTTGGCCACAAAAACGCCCGCCATAGGCATTGGGCCAGGGTTAAGTGGCGGGGGAAGCAATTGTTTTACAATTTCCGGCTTGGTTTCAAAGTAGACGGTCAGCATCTCAGCATCAAAAAACTGGGCGGTCTGTTGATATTTCTGGGCGATCTCTTCCAAAGACTTCACGAAACCCATGGCACATTCCTCCTTTTCTCAAATTGTGCTCAGAAATCCTCTACGCTCCGAACCGCTTCACATGAACGCCATAGCGGCCAAAGCGAGCGTCTCATTGACGCCGTCTTCGATCATGGAGGCCCGGGCATCCCGAAACATCTTCTCAACCGGGTACTCCTTGCTCAGGCCATATCCACCAAAAACCTGGATAGCCTCGCTGGCCACCTTGAAGGCGCACTCCGTGGCCAGGACCTTCGCAGCCACGGCGTGGGGGCCTGAAGGCGTCATTGTTCCAGCGTTGTAAAGCCCCATCCGCCGCGTCAGGGCCCGGGTTGACTCCACCATGGCAAACATCTTAAAGAGCTTTAGTTTGATGTTTTGATGCTCAAAGATGGGCTTTCCGCCTTGGATCCGTTCTTTTGAATATTTGAAGGCCTCGTCAAAGGCCGCCTTGGCCAGTCCGGCAAACACGATGCCCATGCCCCCATTGACTTGGGCCAAGCTCATTTCACGAAAACTTTCCAAAACAGAGGGCTCCGGAATGACCATCCAGCGTTTCGGTATCTTAACATCCTCAAAATAGATCTCGCCCTGGTTCAACGGGCGCTGCCCTATCTTGTCCAAAGGTTTCCCTCGTGAGATGCCCGGCAGGTCCAGGCGAAGGACTGCAACGCCGGTTCCTTTCATCCCTTTGTTCAGATCCAGGCTGACGTGAAGGCTGGCATGTGTGGCGATGGTGCCGTTGCTGACCCAGGCGGATTTTTGGCCGTTGATGATGTACTCATCCCCCTTTAGAACCGCCTTAACGTTCGGCGCGATTCCTGGGTCTTTGGTCTCCTCTGTGCCCGACAGTAGCCAGTCCGTACCATGGTCCGGCTCCGTGATAGCCCAGCATCCTATCAACTCTCCCCGGGTGTCTTCGCAAAAATCCCGTGCCCAACCCTGCACCTCCGGGTCGAGCGATAGCGCGGCCAGGGCAAAAGGGATGCTATCAACGCCAAAACTGATGGCAAGACCGGAATCGGCATACCCCATCTCTTCGGCCATTAAGAGCAGTGACATGGGGTCTATGTCGCCGGCCAAACCACCGGCGGTCTTGGGTACGGTGCTTCGGTGCAGGCCCAGTTCCCGATATTGTTTGTAAACTTCCCAGAAAAGCGAGCCCTCGGCGATCACATCGGCTGGATCATGGAGCTTGTCCAATTCAACCCCTGCGGGCCGTACCACCTCTGCGCCGAACTTCCTGACCATGTCACGCATACCCTTCTGCGCATCAGTCAGGTTGATATCCAGGTCTCGAATGGCCATTTCTTTCTCCCTTTGCGACCAAAAAACCCTCTCATCTTGCAACCACGTTATCGGGTAGCCATTTTGTAAGGATATCCACCGTCTCTTCCACCATCTCATCCAGAACCTGCCGAGCGGGTTTAATATCCTGAATAAGCCCCGAGATCTGCCCTGCCAGGCCACCCACGTAGTCCGTTTTATTGCCCTCAAGAAAGCCCCAGAGCAGCCCGGAAGAGATCAAGACCTGGGTCGGAAAAGGGAGCGGATCCAGCCCTGAAGAGTCCCAGAGCCTGTGGAATTTGTTGAGGCTTGCGCGCAATGTCTTGCCGGTGTATCCCCTGCTGACACGGGTGTCCTCATCAGTGGATTGGAGAATGCGCTCCTTATTGACCTCCAGGGCACCGCCCTCCTCTGTAGCCAGAAAACGGGTGCCCACCCAGACGCCCACACAACCCATGGCCAATGCGGCCGCAACACCCCGGCCATCCCCGATGCCACCTGCGGCCAGGACCGGCACGGGAGCTGCCGCGTCGATGGCCTGTGGTAATAGGGCCATGGTCCCGATTCTTCCCGTATGCCCTCCCCCCTCGTGTCCTTGGGCCACCAGGAGG
This sequence comes from Desulfobacteraceae bacterium, assembly GCA_050124735.1. GTDB lineage: Bacteria > Desulfobacterota > DSM-4660 > Desulfatiglandales > HGW-15 > JASFEQ01. The sequence goes on from JASFEQ010000260.1 coordinate 2,836, forward strand.
TCTACGCCTGACCCGGCTATCCTGCGGGCATTTTTTGTGTTTCCTGTAATTCCCAGGACCTTCATCCCCACGGCATGGGCCTCCTCCACCATGAAGCCGGGATTTCCCAGACCGGCGCAAAATAGAGGGACCTTTTCTTCTATACAGACTTCTATAGACTCCTTTGGCCGCATGGTGGTCGTGTTCAGCTTCAACATCACGTCGGTGTCAGGGAGCCCCATTTCCTCCTTCACCTTCTTGAACCACTCCAAGTGTGCCTCAGGTAATGACTCCAATACCTGGCTGAGCGGCAGCTTTTCAACGCCCTCCATACCCAAGCCGCGCGTGGCAAAGCGTCTTGGCAGAAGGAGATCCACGCCATAGGGTTTGTCTGTCTTGGCCTTGATTTCCCGAATGGCCTCTCGAAGCTCCTCCACGGTAAAACCACTTCCACCCAGTACGCCCAGTCCCCCGGCCTCTGAAACGGCCACCACCAGTTCCACCGGGGCCCCGGTGTTTTCCCCAATAAGCGTAGGCCCCATCCCTGCGCTCAGAATCGGGTACTCAATCCCCAGCATGTCGCATAGCTTCGTTCTAAGTATTTTCCTAGCCATGAATCTCTCCTTTTCCGAAAGTACGAATCGCAAATAATCCGCGCTCTCCGAGACGTAGGCTCTACGAACCGGAGGCCCAAAAGAGCAGGTTATGATTACCCCTTTAAGGGGTATGAAGTGTGGGCATGCCCTTTTTCGAGAGGCCATATCTCAAAAAAAATTCCACCGGGCATCGCCGTGACCCCATATTTGGGGTTCCTGCCCGCCATCGCGAGCATGAGCTCGCTCAGGCGAGGCGGGCGGGTGTGCCCCTGAGCCTCTGGGAGTCTGAAACTCACTCGTTAAACCACAAATATTGGGTCGCTTCCCACTCACTATATAGATATGGCCTTGAGAAAAGGGGCGTGGCCACCTCGATGCCTATGAGATGGCTTTAATTTGCCAGTTCATATGGGCTCAAAGGCCTTTATTTTTTCAAGGTGATCAAGAAGCTTTAGGTAGCGTTCGTCCCTCTTTTTGAGAATTTCCGTCTCGCTCCTACCCCCATAATCATAAATACCTCTCGAGCTCTTGGCACCAAGATGCCCGCGCTTAACGTTTTCCTCCACCAACGGGTTCACCGATCCGTGAGATTTCATCATATCGAAAACCAAATCAAGCCCCGTGAAGTCAAGACTCTGGGCCACCCCCACGATAGGAAGGCGAATTCCCAGACTCAACTTCACGGCCAGGTCGATCTGCTCAGCGGTTGCCCATCCTTTTTCCAGCATCTCCCAGACCGCCCGATAAATATTATTCTGTATCCGGTTCACAATAAAAGAGGGCACAAAGGCTTTCATGATGACTGGCTTCTTGCCGAGCCTTTCCATGAGCTTGGCTGCGAATTCCACCACCGCCGGAGACGTGGTCGGCCCGGGAACCACCTCCACCAAAGGGATGATGTGAGGAGGTGCGAACCAGTGGGTAACAACGAGGCGCTCCGGTCTCTTGATCTGTGCAATGCTGAAGATGTCCAACGTTGAGGTGTTGCTCGCCAGCACGGTATCCTCCGGACAGAATTCATCCAGTTGCGAAAACACCTTTCTCTTTACATCCGGGACCTCGGACACGGCCTCGATGGCGAAATCGATATCTTCTGCCGGCTCGGGGAGTCGTGTGGTGGGATGGATGCGTACCTGAATGGTCTCTATTTCCTTCCCAGAGACACGCCCAGCATCTGCCAGTGTCTGCAGATTTGCATTTATCAGGTTTACGGCCCGCTCAAGGATCCTGCCATCCAGATCTACGAGATCCACCTCAACCCCGGCCTGCGCAAAGACCTGGGCGATAGAATGCCCCATGACACCCGCGCCAACCACCAAAGCCCTTTTGAGGTTCATTGGCTCCATGATTACCCTCTTTTTAGGCGTGCAGAACGCCTGGACATGTCAGGCGCTCCAACTCGATTCATTCAGTCGAAGAGCCCGTCTAGTATTTCATTCCAGGGAGGTTAAGGGATGCCGTATTGCCCCCGTCCACAGGGAGGGCTTGACCTGTGATATAACTCGCCTCATCACTGGCCAAAAAGAGGATGGCCCAGGCAATCTCCTCCGGATTTCCATGCCTCCGTAATTCACACCGATAACCTAATCTGTCTTCTTTTCCCTTTTCTCGAGCAGAGTCAAAGACCCGCTTGGTCATTCCCGTTTCAATAAGCCCTGGGCAGACGGCGTTGACCCGCACATTGTATCCCCCAAGATCGCAGGCAGAGGTTTGGGTGAAGTTGATCAGGGCCGCCTTGGCGGCACTATAGGCATTGCCACCAGCCCCCGAGCGTATCCCTGCCACTGAAGCGGTATTCACAATGGCCCCAGATCTACGCCCTTGCATGTGCTTGGCCACGTGCTTTGTTCCAAGCACAGCCCCCATCACATTCACCTGAAAGATCCTGCGCCATTCATCAGCATCCTGCTCTTCCAGATCCGACAACCCCCCGGAAATACCTGCATTGTTACACAAGATATCTATCTGAGAATAGGTCTTGAGGGTCATTTCCACGAGTCCTTTGAATTCCTCCTCCACGCTCACATCGGTCCTTCTGAAAATCGCCTCGCCCCCTGCCTTTTTCACCAGTTTTGAGGTTTCTTCCAATCCTTTCTCGTTAACATCCGCCACTGCCAGCCTTGCGCCTTCCCGGGCAAAGAGTATGGCCGTTGCGCGACCGATGCCGCTGGCTGCTCCTGTGATAATAGCCGTTTTTCCATCCAAACGTCCTCTCGTTTCCATTCCTATTCTCCTTAGTTTATAAAGTGAGAACTGATTGCGTTGCTCTAAGGGTTAGTGTGATGTACCATAAATTTCAACACACCAAGATTGTGTCTCCACATCCAATGAGTGACGGCCCATTCCTTCAAGACGATATCTAAGGCGTGTGAGGGAAATGGCCTGATCCTTGAGGGTTTAAAAGGACTCTGTCTAGGTCGGGAAGATACATTCTGCCAGGGGTTACCGGGCGTAAACCCTCAGGATCAGCCCACGGCGATGCTCAGTGGAATTTTTTTTGAGATATCGTCTTTCAGGAACAGGCCATCACTCCATACGAGAGAAATATATGACACGGCGCACCAGATTGGTTATTACGTTCTGGCTAGGTGATTGTGAAGAAGGTTTCGTCGAACTCGGGCTTCCCCTCATATCTTTTCATGTGAATCCCTGGTACCTTGTCCATATCCTCGAAAAAACCCTTGTCCACCGCAATACCCGCCTGGCGAAGGGCCTTGAAAATTCCATTTGATGAGGGCGGACACCCTTTTATGGCGAGCATCTCCTGGATATGGGGATTATCTTTGTTGGCCTGGTAAATGCATTTTCCGAGCAAAATGGTCTTTTTATGCCCGGGCGAAGCTTTCATCTCCTTTCCCGTCAGCACCTCCACATCTTCCCACGGTTCCCCCTCCCAGGCCTGGGCAATGGCCATAAGGGCCATTCTGGTAAGACCCGAGCAATAGGTGCATATGGAAAGGTCATATTTGGGATAGGACAGGCCCTTGATGCCCATTCTTGCCATGGGCGTGGGTAATGTCCCCTCCTCGTTGTAGGGCCAAGCATATTTATGGAAAGAAGCCACCGCTTCTATCCGTTCGCCAACCACGTCCACATCGGATAGATCCATTGGCCTTTCCCTGTCTTGAGCC
>JASFEQ010000261.1:0-6447 GCA_050124735.1 Desulfobacteraceae bacterium
CGAGTCCTTCAGGGCACGCTTATTGCTGTGCCCGTCAGAGTAAGCGGCGATTTGGCGGATCCAAAGGTTTCACCCATGTCTGCTTCGGCCGTTGGCTCGAGTTTGTTGGATGTGATGAAAAGAACCTTGGAACTTCCCTTTGAGCTCATGGAGGTGGAGCCCACTGGAGGGGCCGAAAACATACCGATCGAACCGAATGAACCTAAAGAGTAAAGACCTCCGCCCTTTTTTCCAGATTTGCACCTGTTGCAGTGTACAGCCTGCACATGATATATACGTCTTAGCATTTTTCAGACGCTCAAGGAAAAAGCGATGAGACCGCTAAAGATATTGTTAATAGCCTTTCTGACCTGTGCCGTATCGCTGTTCGCCTGCGCTAAGAAGCAGCCGGTTCTCTATCCCAACACCTATCTGCAACATGTGGGAAAGGAACAGGCCCAAGCCGACATCGATGAATGTATCCGTTTTGCTGAAGATCATGGTGTCAAATCAAGCTCCGAAGAAAAGGTGGCAAAGGAGACGGCAAAGGGTGCAGCAGTTGGAGGTGCGGTGGGTGCTGGCGTAGGAGCTGTTGTAGGTGGTACCGGACGCAAAGCAGCAGCAGGCGCCGCAGGAGGAGCTGCAGGGGGTTTTACCCGAGGCGTCTTTCGTTCGGGTGATCCAGATCCCGTATTTGCCCGGTTTGTTGAAAAATGTCTTCGTGATAAGGGATATGCACCGGTCGGTTGGAAATAACAACCGGCCTGCCTACTCGGCAGCATCTAAGAGAAAGAGGTGGATTTATGAGGAATTCATATCGGGTCGCTTTGATCCTGACATTTATGTTTTGTTTCATGATGGCCATGGGATGTGGTCCTGAGCAACAAGTGCAACCTTCCAAGCCTATAGAATATGCAGAACCCGTTTGTTTCCAAGGAAACGTCCAGTACCGGCTTCCGGGAGAATCCAGCCTCGCCCCCTTTGCCAATGTTAAAGTCAGCGCATGGCGTCACAATGAAACAAAAAAGCCCTTTGCCGAAGCCATGGCAAATGCAACAGGAAGATATTGTCTCGAGGTGCCATTAGGGGACTATGGTGTAGACATTAGGGTCTGGGGGATGGTGAATCTAGGGAACAAGAGCTACACCTGCACTGCTTCGGAGGATGACATCAAACCGGGGGAAAAAACCAAGAAATGTGGAGAGGATTGCACGACGGTAAATCTTATAGCGGAATGCAGGGAGTTTATACCGACTCGCCGTTTAGGTAGATGATCAGTGCTATCTGAAAATCCCTCCTAAACCCCCTTTATCAAAAGGGAATTCAGACTTTACTTATTAACCCTTCATCGCCCCTGCAGTCAGCCCCCCAACGAGACGGCGTTCAAAGAAGATAAACAAGACAAGAATGGGAATGGTCACCATGACCGATGCGGCCATGACCAGCTGTTTGGACAGATGAACACTGCTTTCCAACTGCACTACCCCTCTGGATAGGGTGAATTTCTCAGGGGTATCCAGGAACATAAAGGCAAAGAGGAACTCGTTCCAGGCGATCATGAAGGTATATAGGGCCACGCTCGCAAGGGCCGGTGCCGAAAGGGGAATGACAATTCTCCAGATCACGCCCAGACGGCCGCAACCGTCGATCAACCCTGCCTCCTCCATCTCAGCCGGAAGGGTCTGGAAATAGCTTCGGAGCATATAGAGGGCTACTGGAAGGGTTTGGGCCAGGTATACAAAAATAAGCACATGAATCGAGTCCCGCAGACCCATCCGAGAAAATATCACATACAGGGGGATGACCAAGACAATGGCCGGGAACATGTAGATGAGTAAAATGCTGGTGGACATGAATCCTCGACCCCGGAAACGGAGTCTCGTGACCGCATACCCCCCTACGGTGGCCAGTGTCACCGAGAGAAACACCGTGATGATTGACACATACACGCTGTTGGAGATGTAACGCAGAAAGCCATGTTCAAACAGGACTTCGTAGTAGGCGCGAAAATCTATCTTTGCCATGTCCAAACCCAGGTTGGCAGGCTTCATCAAGATCTCTTCCAGAGACTTGAAGGATGAGACAATCATCCAGTAGAAGGGAAAGGCCACCACAATAATGAAGAACAGGAGACCCATCACCCTTAAGACACGAATGATATTATTTTCGAAGTTCTCCCGACTCATTGCCGCTTCTCAATTATAAAAAAGATTTAGACAGGATAACAGGATCAAATCGATTATTTTTTATTCTTGCTGAACCTCGATTATTTTAGGTCCGTATCCTCGTTTACACGCTTCCTCGACAAGTGGTTTCCTGAACGCTGTCCTCTGTCATCTGTTATCTGTCCTCTGGAAATCGCCCATGGCGATAACGCTTCTCCGTTTCTCCATTTCTCCGTTCCCCTGTGCCTCCGTCCCTCATGTTTACTCCTCCTTTAGCATCCAGCGGAAGTAGATGATGAGGAAAACCGAAAGGATTCCAAAGAGTACTATGGCAACCGCTGAGCTTGCCCCAATGTTAAACTCGCCAAAGGCATAATCATACACCTTGATGGTCAATACTTTCGTTCCCGCCTGCCCCCTTGTGAGCAGGAAGATGTCGTCGAACTTGTTGATGGTCCAGATGAACCGGAAGAGAAAGAGCGTGGAGAGAACCGTGGTTAGTTGGGGCAGGGTGATATGGAAAAAGCGCTGAAAAGGGCTTGCCCCGTCCACAGACGCTGCCTGGTAAAGCTCATCTGGTATGGCCTGAAGCCGGGCGAGAATAAACAAGAATGCAAAGGGAAAGTAACGCCATCCTTCAAATAGGATCACCGAAGTGAGTGCAAGAGGTATGCGTATTTGCATGCCTAGGATGTCTAGGACCCACCACCTCTGGGAAAGGAACGGTATGGGCTGTGCAAAGAGCCCCTTGTTTACGGCTGCCCAGTTGAGGACACCCAGTTGGGGATCCAGTATGAAGCTCCAGGTGAAGGTGACAGCCACAACGGGCGCGATATAAGGCGAGATGAAAAGCCCCCGCACCAAACCTCGGCCGGGGAACTCTCCCTGGACCAACAGTGCCGCGATCAATCCCAGGAGAATGGACAGGGCGCTACCGGAAATGGTGTAGATCAAGGTGGTCCGGAGGACCGGCAGAAAGTCCGGATCCCCGAACACCTTTTGGAAGTTCTGCAGGGTCAAGTTGAACTTCACAAGGGATAAGCTTCGAAGATCTGCCAGGGAAACCGGTTTGATACTGAGCCATAGATTCCAGATTACAGGAAAGATCACAAAGGCAAGGACGACAGTGAATGTGGGAAACAACATCCAGAAGGCAAGCCGGGCCTCTTGATCAAAAAAAGTTGGGGTTCGTCCTTTCATCGGCTCTTCGTACTTCTTTCGAGAAGATTGCCTTGAAGCGTCACTTTTGGGCAATTTTAGATCTTAAAGGTGGACGAAAATGTCAAATGACAAAGCCCCAATGCCAAAACCCTTTTTAGGCCTTTGGATTTTGACATTCATTTGGATTTTGAACTTTGACATTTGGAATTAAAAGCACGCCCTTTTGCAAAGAAACCTATTCCGAGTCTTTAGGATATAACATACGAAAGCTGCCAGGAGCCGACCTTTCATTCCAGTGCTTTTACCCGCTTGTCCATCATCTCAGCGGCATGCTTGGCGCTAAGCTCACCGTCCAGGAATCGTTTTAGGATCTCTGGAATAACCTTTGTCTGATATATCTTGAATACGAGGGCCCCCTTCCCTTCAGAGAATCCCCAGCGATCAAAACCGTCTAACCCTGACATTATGGTCTTCACCACGTCCGCCCCGTAGAACTCAGAGATCTTGGCTCGCGTTGTCACGCCAAACTCTAGCTCCATCCAGCCCTTAATATAACGATTGGGCTCATCCTTGGTCCCCTTACGCAGAGGCAACTTCCCTTCCGCCGCCATACCCAACCATCTCAGATACCCATCGCTGAGGAGAAACTTGACCCATTTTTTGGCCGCGGGCTTGTCTGCGTCGCGAGTGATCCCCAAATAGTTTATCTGGCCATATTGAGCCGCCCCTTTCGGTCCCTTGATGATGGAAACGAAACCCGTGTTTTTGGCCAGGAATCCTGGTTTTCCTCTGGCCATGTCAGGGACAACGGGCTGATCCCGCCGGAGCCCTGAGAGCTCATCCAGGATAAATGGGGACCAGATGATCATGGCCGCTCGTCCTGAGAGGTAGTCCATGCGGGTATGCAGCCAATAGAGATTGCCAGGTGGGGTGAACCGTTTCAGGACCTTATAAAACTCCAGGGTTTGCACCATTTCAGGGGTATCAAGGTCCACTTTCCCTGATTGATCCGTGAGTCTCACCCCATTGGATAGGGCCAGGTGCTCCAAGACTTGCTGTGTATAGGTTTGCCCTGGGTCTGTGGCTGCTTCGAAGCCCCACATCAAAGGGGGGTTGTGAAGGGCTTGGGCCCCTTTGAGGATGCCGTCCCAGTGGTCAGGCACAGGTAACCCTTTTTCCTCAAAGAGGTCCTTGCGGTAGAGTAAGAGTTGGCCCCATCCGTCGGTTGGGATGGCCGCAAAGCCACCCGAAAACCGGGCCAGGTTCAACGGGCCTAATCCAAACGTATCTTCACCAAGAAGACTTACTACCTCGGTGGCAGATAGACCATCCAATATCCCGGCGTCTGCCCATCCGATGGTGAAATCGATAGGGTGGAAGAGCACATCCGGAAGGGATCTGGCTGCAAAGGCGGCCGTGACCCTTTCAGCCAGGAAATTTTCCTGCACAGGGACGACGCGGACGTTTATTTGACTTTTTTGACTAAAGCCACGCGCAATCTCTCGCTGGACCTCCAGTCGATCCTTTTCCACCTCAGTTGTCCAGAACGTGATTTGATTCTGGGCTCCGGCCGTGGAGAGGCCAAAAATGGTGAGCAAGAGGCCGGTTAGCATGTGAAAAAATGCTACCCGCATAGATAATCTCCTCCTTCCATGAGTGGCTCTAACTCTTTATAATGCATGGATCTTTTCAGGGTCAACACAAATAGTGGGGGACGTCCTTAAATAACTCAATAACTAAGAATATTGAGACAATTAGAAGTAGTTATTGAGTTATTTAAGGACGTCCCCTTTTTTGGATACCTGTTGTGGTTCTAATTCTGGCATGCTAGGCTGGGAGTCGAGACTCGTAATGACATTAAAAAAGAGTTCTAATGGCAAAGGAAAGGTTCCCCACAACACAGGCAGTCCGCGCGTTGAAACAACAAGGGGTGGAGTTTACCTTGCATCCTTATAACTATGAGGAAAAAGGAGGAACAGAGACGGCAGCGAGACAACTGAATGTGGAGGAACACTTGGTCATAAAAACGCTTGTGATGGAGGACGACAAGGGCAATCCACTTTTGGTGCTCATGCATGGGGATAAACAGGTATCCACCAAGGCTCTTGCGCGGACCCTTGGCCTCAAGAGGGTCACGCCATGCGCCCCTGAGGTGGCACACAAGCATACGGGATATTTTGTGGGTGGAATCTCTCCCTTTGGCACAAAAAAGCCTCTCAAAGTCTGCGTTGAGGCCTCTATTATGGATCTTCAAAAGATCTATATCAACGCGGGAAGAAAGGGATTGCTGGCAGAGATAGCCCCAGGGGATCTTGCCAGGATTCTAAATCCCACGGTTGTTAACGCCGCCATATAAGTTAGGGGACGCTGGCGTTCCCCTTTGTATCAACGTACGTACTTAACCTTCTTCTCCAGGTCCTTTCTTCCCATTTGCTGGGCTTCACCCGCGGGTTTGCCAAGGCATAGAACCGCCAGAGGCGCCTTTTCAGCCTCAATGCCCAGTATCTCTCTCAAAGGCTTCTTGTCAAAAAAGGTAAACCAGAGGCTGCCTAGGCCCAGGGCATGGGCCGCCAGATGCATATTCTGCATAGCCGCAGCACAGGCTTGTTGATAGCCCATGCTGCCCTCTTCCTGGAACTGGTCCACACCAGTTCCCTTGGGATCCCCGACCACCACGATCATGACCGGGACAGATTTCAAGAAGTCCACCTTGTATTTTTCTAGCCATCCCCAGCCGCTCGCTTCAATCGCCCAATTCTTGCACCTTTCAGCCTCTGCAATAATCTTTCCCTTCGCTTCATCATTGGTTACCACAATGAATTGCCATGGTTGACTGTTTAGGGGAGAAGGCGCCCACATACCCGCGTCCAAAACCTGTTCAATGGTCTCTTCGCTGACAGGATCAGGTGAAAAATTCCTGCAGCTTCGCCTCTCTTTTATCGCTGTGAAAACATCCATCGGCCCGCTCCTTTCTTCGAAATGTGATTTAAAGTCTCAGAACTTTTTTAACAATATAAAATTCCTATCAATACGATGATGTTCTGTTTTCTGTCATACACACAGAATGATGTAACGGTTGAATATTTGAGTGAAACAGACTTAGCTCTATCGGCTGAACTTACCTCACTTCTCTTGAAAGTTC
>JASFEQ010000262.1:0-6423 GCA_050124735.1 Desulfobacteraceae bacterium
AGATGTGAGACTGCATCATCCACTGCGAGAAGCCCCAAAACCCATGCCGCCAGGCCCCTAACCGTGGCATCCGTGGATTCGAGGTAGGGGAAGAGATGTTGAACCGCATTTTGCAAGAAGTGGGGACTCACTTGAGCTAGTCTCCCAATTCCCCAGATGAGACCTCGCTGCAAAACTTCATGCTCAAGATAGTTGCCGTCCTCCCTGGTATAGGAAATCAAAATATGGGCATATTCTTTTGCCAGCCCATCGTGACAGGCCAAAATCTCACCCATGGCCTCGGGTGATCCCCAGCCAATACCCCCTGATTCATCGTTCAGGTTCCACATGAGCCGACGCATGATGATTCTGGCCGATTCCATATCTTCATGTGCCATTTTTGCAACGATCATCCCCATTGCCTTGATCGCTGCCCATCTCACATCCTGATCCCTGTTGTAGAGAAGAGAAAAAAGTGGATTAATCACCTTGCGGCTAGGCAGCCGGCTAATCTCAGCCAAGGCGCTAGCAAGATCAAGGGATTTCAAAAGCTCGTATATTCTTTGTTTAGTTGCCCTGCCGGACAGAGATTTCGCACTCACTGCTTTTCCCCAATCAGGGAACTTCTTCCCAGGCGATGCACTCAGCAGGACACATGCTGATCACCTCCTGGATCTCCTCTTCAGGATACTCCGAGAGATCTATGACTTCTATTTGACCCGTGTCCGCGTTTCTTTTGAAGATGTGGGGACAGAGTTCCAGGCATGACTCACAATCGGTACATTCTCCCAAATCAATTACTGGAACCTTTTTCATGGGGACTCTACTCTCTCATGCCTGTAGAAAAGGAAACCATCAGCAGATTCTTACCATGCCCGTTTTCCACGACGCCAAAAGGGTTTGAAACAAACATCATAACTCGGCGTTTATAAGAATCTGAGATGGTCTCAAGATCGATCCGATGAACTTATTCTTACTCCGCAGGCAAGGCCTTGGCAATCTTTCGGCCCAGGTCATAACAGGCCTCAATGCCCTCTGCATCCGGCACGTACTTTATCCTTAGAGGGGTATCGATCACTTCAAATTTCATGGCTTCCAGTTCTTGCTGGACGAGTTTTGGGGCCTCACCGCTCCAGCCAAAGGAGCCGAAAGCGGCGCCTATTTTGCTTTTTGGCTTCAATCCTTTCAGATAGGTCAAAAAGTCGGCGATCGTGGGAAAGAGTCCATTATTCAGGGTAGGAGAACCGACGATGATCGCCCCGGCATCAAGGACCTCCGTGATAATATCGCTTCGATGCCAGCGGCGCAGGTGCATGGGCATGGCCTTCACCCCTTCTTGGTTGAGGACATCGACTATGGCTTCGGCCATCATCTCGGTGCTGTGCCACATGGTGTCGTATACGACCAGTGCCTTCCTCTTGGGTTTCTGTTGACACCATTCCACATAGGCATTTACGATCTTCATGGGATCCTTACGCCAAATAATACCATGGTCTGGGCAGATTATCTTGAGATCCAATGAAAGGTTCTGGACCTTTTCAAACACCTTGAGTATGAGGTCAGTATAAAGGAGCAGGATATTGGCAAAGTATTTCTTGGCATGAACCATGATTTCGTCGCCCACCTCATCATCAAATCTCTCCATGCTCGCGTAATGCTGTCCAAAGCCGTCACTGGCAAAAAGGATTTTGTCTTCTTTGGCATAGGTAAACATACTATCCGGCCAATGAACCATCCTCGTCTCCATAAAGGTGAGCGTCCTCTTACCCAAACTCAATTCCCCCCCATCTTCCACAGTCTGGTAATTCCATTTTGGGTGGTAATGCTGAGGGAGATTTTTTTGGCCCATCTTGGAGCAATAAAGGGGTTTATCTTCCCCGATCCTGTGCATCACCCTTGCAAGCCCCCCGGAGTGGTCCATCTCCGTGTGATTGCTGACCACGTAGTCAATTTTCTTGGGATCTATGATTTGACTAATGTTATTAATCAGTTGGTCGGCAAACTCCTTTTTCACCGTATCTATCAGGGTAATTTTCTCATCCAAGATGAGAAAGGCATTGTAGGTCGTCCCCTCTTTGGTGGAATAGCCATGGAAGTCCCTGATGTTCCAGTCAATAGCCCCCACCCAGTAAATGCCTTCTGCAACCTCTACCGGTTTCATGTCAATTCTCCTTTCAGACTCATTATTTGGTATCGTTAACAAGTGCAGGCATGACTATAATCTTTTTGCCACCTCCCCTGCAGCAATAGATATCCCTTTGCCTCCGGCCCATGGGGCCTATGCCCCGGCTTTTGGCTCCGCTTCCAGCCCGTGAGGCTTACAGGCCGGAGGGTAGAGCCTACTGATCGGAGACAAGGAGAAAATGGGCACGGTCAAGAAAAAGAAATTCGGTAGCAAAGACAGACCACGCCAACACTTCTGAAGGTTATTCAAATATTGGTGGTGGAGAGCCCCTGTGGCTTAATCCTCCTTTTCAAACTGGTCTTTGGTTGCTCCGCAGATGGGGCAGGTCCAGTCATCAGGAAGGTCTGCAAAAGAGGTCCCAGGTTCAATACCGCTGTCAGGGTCTCCATTGGCAGGGTCATAGATGTAGCCACAAACCGTGCAAACATATTTATCCATTCTTTATTCCTCCTTCTCTAAGTGGTTGAAACAGATTCATCGCTCTCACATTGACTTTAACACCGTATAAACCTATATTGAGATTTAAATAGACTCAAATAGGTGAGTCTATATTAGAAAGTAGCGGCCCACAATCGGTCTCCCCGCCAAACGAAAAAAGAATAAAACGGATAGAATCCCAAAACACGAACCCATGAAGATCGTTCTTGTATTCCCTCCTTTTTACCTGGAGACCATGTATAATCTGGCGCCTCTAGGGTTAATCAACTTGGCGACAGCACTAAAGAACTCCCCTCACCGAGTGGTCGTCATGGATTTTGTCCTGGCGATTCGCCAAAGAACCCTAAAAATGGGGAAGAATATTTATGGCGATTGTGCTGAAAGGATATTAGATGAAGCCCCCGATTTGGTGGGCTTTTCCGCTCAATGCACCACGTACCCTGCCGTCCTTCAAATCTCTAGAAAGATAAGAAACAAACGGCCCGATGTCAAGATCGTTATGGGCGGACACAATGCCTCTTTCGTGGACCGTCTCTCCCTAGAGAGATACCCTTTTGTGGACTGTATTGTGCGGGGAGAAGGCGAGATGACCTTCCCAGAGTTGGTGAGCGCCTATGAATCTGGCAAAAATGAGAAAGGGATTCCAGGGATCACCTACCGCAATGGTCAAGATATTGTTCGCAATGATGAGCGAGATCTCATTTCAAATCTGGATGATCTACCTCTTCCCGATTATAGTTTTTTGCCTCCCCTTTCCGAATACCGGGACGTATGTGAGCTTCCGCGGAGCATTGCCATCCTAGAGGTGGGGAGGGGATGCCCCCATAAGTGCATCTATTGCTCAGAATGCATCATGTGGAGGGGCACGACGCGGAGTTTCTCCGTTTCCCGCCTGGTCAAAGAGATGGGGAATCTTTACGAGAATTTCGGGGCCGAGTGTTTTCTGCTTGCCTACGATCAGTTTACGGCAAAGAGAAAATTCGTGGAATCCTTCTGCCACCAGGTTATCCATGCGGGATTGAATCATCTGCCCTGGTATTGCATATCCAGACTTGATACCGTGGATGCGAAACTGTTGGCGCTCATGAAGGAAGCGGGTTGTGAGTCCATGTGTTATGGTATCGATTCGGGCTCAAAGAAGACCTTATCCTTTATCCGAAAGAATATTGACCATGGGATCCTCTATCAGCGTGTGGTGGAAACGGCAGATAACGGGATCATTCCCACGCTGAGCTATGTGATCGGGTTCCCTGTGGAGGAGAAGGGGGATATTGATGAGACCCTGTTTCTGGCTTTGAGGGCCGGCATCGTGGGAAATAACAATCCCCTGATCCAGTTACCCACGGTTTTACCAGGAACGGGTCTTCACACGCAATATGGGGATCGTCTCGTGCGTGAGGTGGATACCTACTTTTCTCTGGGGCTTGAGTTTGACGGGGGAAGACGGTTGGGATCGGATGAGGAGATCATCGATGCAGATCCAAAAATATACAGTAGTTTTTACAATCTGCCTTGTCCAGGACGGTCCCTGGAGGAGCTCAATCTCATTGCAAGCCATTTTCCGCTCATGGTTCGGTTCTATCCCAAGAGTTTCCTGCTTTTGAGCCTGGAGCTCCGTGAATCTGTGTCAGACCTTTTTTTGCGCTGGCTTCGTTGGTTGCAAGGGCACCAGGGCAGAAGAGGGCTTACCCTATCGCCACAGGATTGTTTTCTCCATTTCAGGGAGTTTGTCTCAGACAACATGACAAAGCAGGGGAAAATGGTCAGGAAACACTTCCTAGATGTCTTAAAATACGAAAACACCGCCCTGGAAGTGGGGAAGTTTGGCCCTGAAAAGAGCGTGTTTCACATAGATCTTGGCCGAATCCGTGAATTCAAGCCGGTCAAAAGCAAAAAAATAATCATTGAAAAATTTGATTTTGATCTCCCGGGTGTTATATTAGACTTTAAGAGTGGGAATTTTAAAGGGTCATATCCCGAACGAGAAACCCTGCTGGTCTTTACACAAGATGATGATCTTTTGGATGTCTCTGAAATCAATGTCTTTGCGAGAGATTTCTTGGATCTCTGCGATGGGAAAAGTACGGTTCAGGGCATTTCCCAGGAACTCTACAAACAATACGGGCAAGATATGAAGCCCGAGGATTTTTTTGACGGTTGTGTGGAGGCCGTCCAAGTTTTGGGGAAAAAGAGGTTCATCGAGTCAAACTGACCTAGAAATCCCCTGGAAAGGAGGTGAATGGATTGCTACAGATCAAAGAGGTAGAGAGGAAAGTTTCGTATGCCGCCAGTTGTCATGCACCTGCCTGTCATGCCCCGTCGTGTCACGCACCCGCATGTCACTCTCCCGCGTGTCATGCACCTGCATGCCATGCTCCGGCGTGTCACGCACCCGCATGTCACGCTCCGGCATAGATGGCGAACCAGATCTTTTAATTCAAGCGGGGAGATCTCATGGGATCTCCCTTTTTACTATCCAATCCCAACAATGTTAAACCCCCAGTATTTAGCGAGCAATGAAAAGCTTACTTATCGATTTTCTTGTTTGCCCCACCTGCCTTCCTCTGGAAAAAGAACTCGTTTGCCACATCGAGGAAGAGCATGGCAATGATATTTTATCCGGATTCCTAAAATGCGATGAGTGCGAAACCCGCTACCCCATCCAGGATGGAATAGCATCCCTGTTTCCAAAGATCCATGAGAAGAATAGGGCAGAGCCCTCCCAATACGAAAGTTCTTCTGTGGTCTCCTCCTACCTGTGGAGTCACTTTTCAGACATGCTAGAAGAAAAAGAGGCGAGTACTGCCTATAAGGATTGGGGAGACCTCATAAAACATCAAAATGGATTTTCACTGGACGCCGGTTGTGCTGTGGGTCGGTTCACATTTGAAATGAGTATGAAGAGCGACTATGCCGTAGGTATTGACAATTCACATTCCTTTATTTCGACGGCTCGGGAGTTGATGAAAAATCGAAAACTGGAAGTCACCATTAAAGAAGAAGGATTGCTCACCAGAGAAAAGCGCATCCAGCTTCCGGAGAAATGGGGCTCGGACAAGGTTGAGTTTATAGTGGGTGATGCGCAGGTTCTCCCTTTCCGGTCAAAAACTTTTTCTTCACTCGCCTCTCTAAATTTGGTTGACAAGGTTCCATGGCCTTTGGCGCATCTGGAAGAAATGAACCGTGTTGCACGAGACAGTGATGCACAGTTTCTCTTTTCCGATCCCTTTTCCTGGTCATCGGAGGTTGCAAGGGAGGAGAATTGGTTGGGCGGTACGCAGGAAGGGCCATTTCGTGGAGGCGGGTTAAACAACGTTGTTTCCTTGTTGGAAGGCAAAAAGGGGGAACTTTCGCCTCCATGGAAGATCGATAAACAAGGGTATGTCTGGTGGAAAATCCGCACCCACCGCAACCATTTTGAGCTCATCCGAAGCCGTTTTATCAAGGCAAGCCGGTGAGGTGACGGCTTTACCCCATCATCTCATTCAAGATCCCTCTAGAGCGTCAATTAATCCCTCAACATAGCGGAATGCCTGCTCCCAAAGGGATTTTTGTGCTGGGTCCAGACCCAATTGGGCAAACGTCTCGATGGGGGTCTGTGAAGCACCTGAGCTGAATAGCCCGATAATCTTTCCTAAGAAGTCTTCCCCTTTGTTCTGAAAATGTTGATACAAAGCCATTGCGAGTAGGTTTCCGAATATGTAGCTGTAACAATAAAACGGATGATGGATGAAATGGGGAATATGAGCCCACCCCCACCGATAGTCAGGGATCATCTCAACGTCCTCGCCGTAGAGCCTCTCGTTTTCCTGCCACCATAT
>JASFEQ010000263.1:0-6416 GCA_050124735.1 Desulfobacteraceae bacterium
GTTCCCTTGTATACCGCCTATTAGCATCAAGGTTTTCCCTGGCTGTTTTCCATATATTTTGTATACATTCAGTTCATAGGCGGTATTGGGAAAATAGACGATATGCTCTTTCTTAGAAAGTCCGGGGCTGGGAAAGGCGAGAAAAGCGGACAGCGTGATGCAGAAGGACAGGAGAAGGACTCTTGTAATGGGTTTGGGATCAGGACACATGGCTCACCTCAAATTCCCTTTCCAGGATGAGCAACCCCGACTGATCATATACGAGGACCTTAAGTGCTGTTGGCGGTTCGGAATTGGGTGCCAAGAAAAATCTGCCATGGACCGGTTTAAATCTCTGGATGAGAAAAAGCTGTCCTCGCCGAAAATTTACCGGAATACCTTCCTCTAGCTGCACTCTGGGGAATGTCCATTCAGGAGGCGGATTGGGATCATTGCCCATAGCGATCAGATGGATATAGCCACCCACAGCCGTTTCTCCCGGGTTTATATTGACCAGCTTGAACTCCACACTCATTCTGGCGCCTTCTTTCTGGATAATCATCTCTTTGATATCCACCGCCCCTATGGGTTTCATTTCCTCTTCGCTATCACCAGGTGGGCTCTCCACATCACTTATGACAGTTTGCTCCCGTATAATTTCAATCTTACGGGCAGCACTCTTCTCCGTTGTATCCGCATTCCCACCACGGGTAGCACTTTTCTCTTTCTGTTGCTCCTGTGGCTCTTCCAGGTGACGTATGTAGTCCTCAAGCAAAGTCACATGTTGTCGAAACCTGCCAAGGTTTTGTTGCCCTTTGATAACCTCCTCTTCAAGCTGTTCTATCTTTGTTAACTGCGTCCTGTTTGCACGGTACAGCCCAATGTAGTTGTTAATGATGAAAACAGAGAACGGAATGTAAAGGATAAGGAAGAGGATGGCGCAAAAAACAATATGCGGAGAGATCTTGAAGGAGCGCACGCGTCCCAAGCTCCTCATGATCATGATCGTCAGGCGGTCCTCATCGTGAGGTTTCTTTTTTAGGGGCGGGATTTCCGACTCAGTTGTTGCCATGTCTCTTCCTTGATCTTCCAATGTTTGCCTCTTTTTACAAGGAGAAGATTCTTGAGGCCGAAATCTTGGTATTCATCGGCCTGATAATTCTGTGTGAAGCTGACCTTAGCCGTCCATTTGGAGACTTGTACAATGCTCAGGTCCATAACGTCTACATTTACCGATTGGTATTTTAAATTCAAGCTCTGCCTGTGTTTCTCCCAGGCCTCCAAGTCCATCCCTCGGGATCGAAACCTTTCATCATAGCACAACATATACGTCTTCAGGTCTTTCTCTTCCCAGGCCTTTTTCCAAGAAGAAATAAATCTTTTTATATCGTCTAAACTGGAAGCATATGGCTTCTCCGGTGCAAACCGCCTTAGCTTTTTTTTCTGGAAGAATTCACCGACAATTTTCCATTCCTTGCTGTTTTGGTGCAGGTACAGTCTTTTCTCACCCTTGCTTTCAAGCCTTTCGGTGCTATAATTCTGAACAAATTTTGCCATAACAATGCCATCATTCTTCAGAAGCCTCACTTTCTCGATTTCCACAGTAATCTCATTGTATTTATCCGCCACGAGGGCCTTGTATCTTTTCCACTGCTCCCTATTTTTTCCGTCGGAGGTGAAACGGGGGCTATAGAATGACATATATCGGTCGATCTCTTTCCTTTCCCAGGCCCTTTTCCAGTCTTCGATGACCTTTAGCAGTTGTTTTTTCTCTTTTTCCTGTGCATCCGAATTGACCATTTCTATTCTGGAGCTGATAACGACGGGGGTATCATTTAGTTGTATGTAGTTGGCCAACTCATCTATGTCGGGGTTGTCAAGGGCTATGCACCCATTCGTGTCCTTAGGCTTTAACGGTTTATCAAGACCGTGAAACCAGATGCCGTATCCATCCCTTCCTTTCTTCTTGTCCATGGGATTGGGATAATCGATGGGGAAGGCTCTTGATCCATATCTGGGGGCGAGCTCACTTTTTTCGTAAGAGTCGGTAAAAAAATATACGCCTTCAGGCGTTTTCTTATCATTTCTCTTCGCTTTTGGCCCATTATTTTCCCCCGTTGAGGCATTGTACACCTTCACAGGAGCAAGGAGATTGTCCCATCGATATAAGAATACTTTTTGAGCAGACTTATCCACAAGAATCGCATAGTCGGAGCCCTCTTCTGGCCAGAATAACAAGGGGGCGGGCACAAGCTTCCGCGCTTTTTTGGATGTCTTCCCAGCCCTGGCCATGGAGGGGTTTGTCCACTGCAAGATGAGAAGAAGAATGAGGAACAAAAACTTGAGATCGCGCTGAACTCTGCATAAAGAAAAAGTCTTTTTCACTGTTTACACCTCTTCGTACAGGCCCCTTTTTCTAAGGCTAACGAGAACAAGCCTCATCGCGCTTCCTAGGTAAACACCCTTTCGAAGATGTCCTCCACATGTTTAAGGTGGTAATCAATATTGAATATTTCTTCCAACTCGTCTTCGGTGAGATATCCTGTTATCTCCTCGTCTTCCAGGAGAAGCGTCTTGAAATCCTTGTTTGCATCCCAGACCTTCAAGGCATTTCTTTGAACCATCTCATAGGCCGTCTCCCGCTTCAGCCCCAGGGCGGCCAGCCGCATGAGAATCTGTTGGGAGAAGATGAGTCCCCTCAACCTATTCAGGTTTTCAAGCATTCGGTCGGGATAGACCACCAAGTTTTTTATGATCCGGCTGAGACGCTTGAGCATGTAATCTATGAGAATGGTGCTATCGGGTCCAATAACCCTTTCCACCGAGGAATGGCTAATATCCCTTTCATGCCAGAGAGCCATGTTTTCCATAGCAGCCAGCGAATTGGTTCGGACGAGGCGGGCAAGACCTGAGATATTCTCAGATCCAATGGGGTTTTTCTTGTGGGGCATGGCTGATGAGCCCTTCTGCCCCTTTACAAATGACTCTTCCGCCTCAAGGACCTCCGTTCTCTGCAGATGGCGAATCTCGACGGCGATCTTCTCGAGGGTCCCGGCAAGGATGGCCAGGGCCGTGAAATACTGGGCGTGACGGTCACGCTGTGTAATCTGCGTGGATATTTCTGCGGGTTTAAGGCCAAGCTTTTCACAGACATAGGCCTCAATCTTTGGAGAAACATTGGCAAAGGTCCCCACGGCCCCTGAAAGCTTTCCACAACTGATGACCTGGAGGGCCTCTTTAAGCCTTTTGAGATTCCGTTTCATCTCCGCGTACCAGACAGCCAGCTTGAGTCCAAATGTTATGGGTTCGGCATGAATGCCGTGGGAGCGCCCGATCATGATCGTATATTTGTGTTCATGGGCCCTCTCTTTAATAACCTCCATGAATTCCTCTGCATCGCGGATAATTAAGGTCATGGCCTCCTTAAGCAGGAGGGCGAAGCTGGTATCCAGGATATCTGAAGAGGTGAGTCCAAGGTGGATATAACGTGAGTCTGGGCCCACATATTCTGCCACGTTGGTGAGAAAGGCGATTACATCATGCTTGGTTACCTCCTCGATTTCCAGAATCCGGTCCACCGAGAAGCTCGCCCTTCTCTTGATCGTGCTGAGGGCCTCCTTGGGGATAAGACCCTCCTCTGCCATGGCCTCACAGGCTAAGATTTCCACCGTGAGCCACTTGGTAAATCGATTCTTGTCTTCCCAGATCCGCCCCATTTCAGGGCGTGTATATCGGGCGATCATACGGGCTCCCTTACTTCAACGAACAGCATAACAGGTTGTAAGCGATTATAACTCGCACTCACCTCTCTTGGCTAAGAAAAGAGAAGGTAAAGAGAAAATGAGCTGAAACTTCCAAATATATAGAATTATATGTAAATGATCATAAATTATCTACATAAAATCATAAATTTCAAGAAAAATTTGCCCCTAATTCATCAAAACCCAAGTAAGATCTGGTTTTTGGGGGATCGCGACTCCCCTGCCGCGATGACCCTTATGGCGGGCCGACCTTTGACCGGGCATTTGAATTCACATATACCACATCCTACACATTTCTTCAGATCCACATAGGGCAGTTGAACGGATAAGGAATTGCCATCGGGCCCAGGGACAATGGCTTTGCGGAGATAGATGGCCTTTGGAGAAGTGGGGCAATGTTCATGACAAACAATACAGGGCGCATTACCCGACCAAGGGAGGCATCTCCCCCTATCCAAATAGGCGGAACCAATAATGATAGGCTGTTCAATCTTCTCTTTGACAGAGATCTCTTTGATGGCACCGGTGGGGCAAACACTTCCACACAAGGTACAAGTATATTCACAGTATCCCTGTGTCATGATGAGATGGGGTGTCCAAAATCCGGCCATTCCTGCCTCCGCAAGGGCAGGATTGATCACATTTGTAGGACAGGCCTTCATGCAGAGTCCGCATCGTTGGCAGAGGCTTAGGAAATCCCCTTCGGGTAAAGCGCCCGGCGGCCTGATCAACCGGGGGTCTGAGACCTTGTGCAACTGTCCGTCCAGTCTTCCCAACAGAGGCAGGGAAATACCGGCCGCCAGTCCCCCGAGCACCGCGCGCCGTCCCATATCCGGTCTTTTGTTCAATTGACGTGACCACCTCAATTTAAAGGCAAGGGCATCTTCAGGGCAGGCATTGAAGCAATTGAAGCAGACAACGCACTCAGCGTTCTCCCAATCCTGTCCCGGTATGGGCGAGGCGGCTCCCTGGCAGCGCTTTGTGCAGAGTTTGCAGTCAGTGCACTTTTTATCATCCTTTTCAAGCCTCAGAACGCTCACCCTGGAACACAGACCTAGCAAGGCACCAAGAGGACACAGGGTGCGACACCAAAAACGGGGCCTGATCCGGTTGAGGAACAGAATGATGAGAAAGATCAGCCCCATGAACCAGGCCGTTCTATAGGCCTGGTAACCGTAGCCAAAGACCGGAGAGACCAAAACCTCAGCGGTGTAACTCAACTGGTTCAAGATCTTGATATCGCTATGGGCCATGGCATCAAAGAGCTCCTTCAGGCCCACCCCCAGGCCAGGAAAGATGGCCAGAGCAAGGGACCGAAAGAGCAGGGAGATGGGGTCCATGAGACCAACTAAATTGAGGCCGATGATGGCGGCCAGCAGCAGGGTGATGAGGAGGAAGTACTTCACTTTTTGGCTGAGCGTCTTCTGGTTCGCCCTCACCATGCGCTCCCCTCTGAGAGAGGGTTTAAAACGGCTCACCATATGATGGATGGTTCCCAAAGGGCAGATGAAACCACAGAAGATCCTGCCCAGGAAAAGCGTCAAGAGAAGCAGGCCAAGCGCCCACCCGAATCCTTGCATGAGATGGTGTCCAGAAAGCAGGGAGGATAGCCAGACGAGGGGATCCAGTTGAAAGAAAAACCTTACTGGCCAGCCAATTCTGAGGTCCACCTCTGAAGAGAGAACCGTGGAATATTTCAGGTAGATATCCTGAGGAAGACGACTTTCTATCAGCAGGACAAGGAAGAGGAGCAGAAAAAAAGTTTGACTAATTCTCCTAATCCAGACCAGATGTTTTGCCTTCAAAGGACCACCTTTTTCTGATCCAGTTGCTCAAGGTCATAGGAGCCAAGATTCTGCTTTTGCGCCAGCCGGATAAAACCTATCTGCTCTGGGCGACGGTCAAAGAGCCTGGCTGCCAAGGCATCAGCAGCAACCGGGTCGTTGCTCAAGATTAAGGTGTTTTTCGCGATAACATCGGAGAGGCTTCCACCGGAGGGACCGTTCTTTGTCATGATCCTGGTGGCATCGATTAGGGTCACTGTGGGTTTAAAGAACTGGGCCAGATCCACAATTGTCTGGTGAATATCCTGGTGAAGAGCGTTTCTTCTGCCTCCCACAGCCCCTATCCAATTTTTCATGCCCAGGGTCAGGGTGCTCAAGACATGATCCTTTGCCACCGGCAGGTTGATCACTTTGTCGGCCTCCACCAAAGGAACGAATACGGGCCAAACATCCAGACGATGACCCCTAATTTTCATGCTCTTCATCAGGGAGGATCTGGGGTAGATCAGGTCCGCGTTTGTCTTCTTGGCCACCACTCCTGCTCCAGTCATGGCAAAACAACGTCTTGCGTCATGGATGGTATTGTCAGCTATTCTCACTTTTTTGGCCCCAGCATTATAGCAGAGCTCGATCACGCTTTCTAATACCTCCGGATTGGTGGCTGCGGCCAGGTTGGGCGCCCTGGCCCATGAGATATTGGGTTTGATCACCACCACGTCCCCTCTTGAAACAAAATGGGTCATGCCTCCTGCAGCCTCAAAAACCTTTTCAGTCAATTCTCTGACGGCGTATCCTTGGGTCTGCCCCAGGCCTTTAATGATAAATTTTTTCTTTTCACTCTTGGCCCAGACCGATCCGCACCCCTGCAAAGACCAACCCGTGAAGCTGGCGG
>JASFEQ010000264.1:0-6360 GCA_050124735.1 Desulfobacteraceae bacterium
ATGACCCAAAACCCTTATTCATCCATAGGTAGAACTACCTATACTGTAGCTATCCGTGCTGAGCGCTCCCCCTACACAGGCTTTCCGTAGCAGTAACTGGTAAAACTTTCTCGCATCCTGTCTGCCTGGCTGGACATGGTGGATCCTGGGACCGTAAATGACGCCTCTGTGACAAATGTCTCAGTTCCTTGGGAAATGCTTTTTCCATGGTGGGTGGTCGAACCCGATTGGTAAGAAAGGCGTTTAAGGTTAGAGATAAGGACGTATAAAGATTGGCGGGTCTGGAAGGAGGGGGATAATCAAACGAGCCCCTCTTTGACAGCATATCTCACCAGATCAGCGGTCTTTTTCAATTTCAGCTTTTTCATAATATTTGCCCTGTGATTTTCAACGGTGCGTACGCTTATGTTTAGAAGAGTTGCAGTCTCGTTATTTGACTTCCCTTCACTGACCATTTTTAAGACCTCTCTCTCACGAGTGGTCAGGGGTTCTCGAGGGATGGGGCTCTTACCCTGGTATATTTGAGAGAGATCTTCTGCCAATTCCCCGGAGAGGATGCGGGTCACATAAGTCTCCCCATTCCGGATCTTATCTATGGCCGTCAAAAGTTCCACGTCCGAATCCTCTTTTAAAAGATATCCGTCAGCCCCTGCAGAAATGGAGTGGTACAGGTATTCCTTGCTTTTGTGCATGGTCAGGATCAGCACTTTGGTGCGAGGGTGGCTCGTTTTGATCTCACGAGCCGCCTCAATTCCCCGGAGATTGGGCATGGCGATGTCAATAATGGCCATATCAGGCGCCAATTCCTCGAGGAGATGCAGAAGTTCGAGGCCGTCACCCGCCTCCCCAACCACCTCCACATCCGGCATTCGCTCAATGAGAAGCTTCATACCTTCCCGAAAAAGCGAGTGGTCATCGGCTAAAACGACACGGTACGCTGCCACTATTCCTTCCCCACCTTTTCTCTCGGTATCGTCAAGGTTATGCTGGTGCCCTTACCCACCTGACTATCGATGGCAAGGGAGGCACCAAGCATATGTGCACGCTCCTCCATGGCATCTAACCCCAAACCCTTTTCAGGAGAGTGTATGGCCCTGGCCTTGTTCACATCAAACCCTTTTCCTTCGTCTTCAATAATAAGAGAGATAGATCCCTCATTTTCTTTCACAGCCAAGGAGACGTGCTTGGCCTCTGCGTGTTTCGCAATATTGCTCAGGGCCTCCTGAGAAATCCTGTAAAGATTTGTCTGTGATTCCTTTGAGAATAAGTCATCAATGTTATCGGCGTAAAAGGATGTCACAAACGAATACTGTTTGTCAAAATTCTCTGTGAGCCATTGAAGCGCTGATGTAAGGCCCAGGTCTTCAAGTATGGATGGACTCAGGTCTCTGGAAAGCCGCCGTACGTTTTCGATAATTTCGTCGATATACCGGTTTGTCTCTTCACATTCTTCACGCAGGGATGACTGAGCCTTTTGCAACTCGTTTTGAATAGATCTTATACGATGTTTTAACAGGGCAAGGGCCTGCCCCAGTTCATCATGCAACTCTTTTGAAAGTCGCATCCGCTCCTTCTCTTGGGCCTTAATGAGTTCAGAGGACAAGGATCGAAGCCTGTTCTCAGACTCCCGGAGGGCTTGCTCAGCCTTTTTCAGATCGGTTATATTATGGGCAACAACCATCGCTCTCTTCGGCTTTCCTTTGTCGGAGAATACTTTCGTGTTCACAACCGCCCAAAGTTCTGCGCCCCCTTTTCCTCTGAGTTTGTATTCAACCGTGTCCGGAAGTTCTTCCCCAGCGAACATCTTACCCAATCTATCCAGATAAAGCTTTTCACTCTCTTCAGCCACAAAATTGATGGGGTCCGAGGCCTCAATTTCCCCTTTCGTATACCCCAGGTTCTGATACAATATGTCATTCAGGGCCACAAGCCTCTGTCTATCAAAATCAAATTCAAAAATAGCGGAGGGGGCATGCTTCACGAGCTGCCGGTATCTTTCTTCGCTCTCCCGAAGGGCCTCCTCCATTCGCCTCCGCTCCGTAATGTCACGAGCTACAGCATGGAAGCCCAAAATGCGACCATTTTCTAAAATTAACTGGACACGCTGCCCCAGCCATATCTCTTTTCCACTTTTTGTTATGATGGGAAATTCATGATATGTACTGGGAAGCCTTTCCTTGAATTGTGACATGTAGAATTTCTCTGTGTCCTTGCGATAATCGGGGTGTATTAAATCCAGAAAATGCCTGCCTAGAAGATATTCAGCTGGATACTCCGTGGTCTTGACGGCAATCGGGTTGAAAAAAGTAAAGTGCCCGGTCTCATCCGTTTTATAGATGATGTCATTTGCATGTTCCACCAGATATCGATATGATTCTTCACTTTCCCTTAAGGCTTGTTCCATCTGCTTTCGTTCAGAGATGTCTGTCACGATCCCGAGGATAGCCTTCTCTCCTTCATAGTTCATCAATTTCGTCGTTATTATGGCTGGAATTCTCTCACCCTTCTTGTTGACCAAGGTATATTCATAGGGCTCCACCTCTTTACCCTCCATATGCCTTTTGAAGGCGGACCTTACCCCATCTACGGATTCTGGCTCTATGAGGCATAGAAAGTTAAAATCTGAGGAATAATACTCCTCTCTCGTATACCCCATAATCTCCTTGCAGACGCTATTGACATAAACGACTTTCCCCTTCTTGTTGATGAAAATCATGTTTGGAGACTGCTCTGAAACGGCTCTGAATTTCTGCTCACTCTCTCGCAACGCCCCCTCAGCCCCCTTGCGTTCTTCTATTTCCAGCCTCAACTGCTCATTGGCTTTCCCAAGATCGGCCGTACGCTCCTCTACGCGCTTCTCAAGTTCGTCACGAGCCTTTCGGAGGGCTTCCTCGGCCTCCCTGCGCTGCAATGCCACTGCTGCCTGATGCATGAATGTCTCCACAAGATCTTCCTCTTTCAACCCACCACTGCCTCGACGCGTAATGATAATGGCATTGCCAAATAGTTCTCCTTTGCGGGCAAATCCTATCGCGTAGATGTCACCGAAGCTCAGAAGGTCCTCAATTCTGCGGCATATTGCGGCCGGTATTTCACCGAAGGTAAGCTCGTACACTCCCTGGGGACCTATATGCAGTTTACCCGTCGCAAGCTGGGACCTTGCCTTTTCATCCGTTATTGGAAATGACATGCCCACAGGGTTCCTTCCAATGAGTTTGAGAACAGCCCGTGAGTATTTGCCCAGACCTTCGACGGCGTGAGTACAAAGGCTGTCTGTTTCTTTATCGTATGAGTTGATGCCGATGACACAATCACCAACCAGCTCTTTGAGCCTCTCCGCTATTAGCTGATAAATATTTTCGTCAAGCGGAAACTCAACGAATTCTGTCGCCGTTCTTGACAAAAACCCCAGATCCCGAGTGTACTTTTGAAGCACACTATTGTCTCGCCTGCGGTCAGCTATCTTTCGCTCCAATTCTTCGACCCTTTTTTTCAACTCTTCATAGGTTGGTTTTTCAGTCATCAGAAAGTCCCCCTATCCGCCTAAAAAGCTAAAAGCCACAGTCTAACCAAAACGGCTTAAGGTTTTAAAGCGCAAATCCGATTTTGGACCAGTTGCTTTTCCTTTGTTGACGAGAAAGAAACCACGACAAACTATTCAAATCAATTCACAATATTCTAATTGGCTATTTATCTAAAAAAAAGAAAATTTTTTTAATTTGATATTTTACCTACCGGTAGGTAAAATCATTCTTGACGCCTTGATGTCCTGACATTAAGTTTTATTCTGTATGGCAGAAGAGGAGTTTAACCCTGTTGAAACGGCAATCTTTGAAGAAAACAAACGAAGGGGACGCCAAGACACGGCTCATGGAGGCCGGCATCGCCCTCTTTGCGGAACAGGGATACGCCAGCGCCTCGGTCAGGGAAATCGTGGCCCGGGCGGGCGTGACCAAGCCGGTCCTCTACTACTATTTCGAGAGCAAGGAAGGGTTGTTCCAATCCATCTTGAACCATGCTGACGCCCTGCAGGGGGAGATGCTGGCCCACGTCCTTGAACACTCCGGCACAACTTTGGAACGCCTCAGTGAACTCTATCGCATGACTTATGAAGGCGTAGCCAGGCACAAGAGCCTTTTTAAGATGATTTACAACATGATCTTCGGATCTCCTCAGGGTGCCCCTCCCTTTGATTTTGAGAGATATCAGCGCCGAATGGTGGACGCCATAAGGGCCATTTACCTGGAAGGCACGATGAGAGGAGAAGTGGTGGAAGCCGAACCCGAGGAGGTGGCCATCCTTGTCCTGGGTATCCTCAACTTCTGCTTCCACCTGGAGCGCGTAAATCCCAAACTCTCAGACCCGAACCGCCCGGAGCGTCTTTTGCACCTGGCTTTCCAGGGTTTGACGTTACAGAGAGAGAGTGGTCAATGAGACAGATTGCAGTATTACTGGCACTTATTCTGGCCGTTTTTATGGTGGGTATTTCTCTTGGCGGCTGCGAGCGTTCCGAGAGCGGTGCGCAGGTCCAGAACTCCCGTGACAACACCCCTGCTGTTCGGGTCTCTATCATGGAAGTGCAACCCGCGCCCATACGGGATGTTCTCATCCTCCCTGGTGAGACGGAGGCACGGCAGGACGTGCGGGTTGCCGCAGACATGGCAGGCCAGGTGGAGTGGATTGGTCCGCGGGAAGGTGACCTGGTCAAAAAAGGGGATCTCATGGTCAAGGTGGATGTGTCGGGCCTCAAGGCCGCCCTGGATCGGGCCCAGGCCGCTTTCGACCTGGCCGAAGAGCTCTACCAGCGTCGCCAGCAACTCTACGATGGCAAGCTCATCGCCAAAGAGGATCTGGACCGCAGCATGACCGAGCGAACCCTTGCCCTCGGCAATCTCAGGCAGGCCAAGGTGGAGTATGAACGCGGTTTTACCCGGGCTCCCATTGACGGCGTGGTCAACTATCTCTTTGTGGACCAGGGTGAGTTCATAGACAGGGGCAAGCCCCTGCTGGATCTGGTCAACGTGGACAAGATCAAGATAAATGTGAACGTCCCTGAACTGGACGTGAGATATCTCAAGACAGGCCAGACGACCCTGGTCAGGGTCGATGCTTTTGCGGACCGGCAGATGACCGGGACCGTGGATTTCGTGGCCTACAAGGCGGACCCCGCCACCAAGACCTTTTTAGTTAGGGTTCTTGTGGATAATGAGGACCATGAAATCAGGCCAGGTATGATTGCCCGGGTCGCCTTTCTGCGTCGCGTCATACCCGATGCCCTGTCTGCCCCGCTCTTCGCCCTAGTGGACAAGGGGGGAGAACGCCTCCTTTTTGTGGAAAAGGATGGCGTGGCCCATGCCCGCAACGTCTCCCTGGGCATTATTGAAGGGGATCGAATACAGATCACCAAGGGCCTCGAGAAGGGCGACCACCTCATCGTTCAGGGCCAGACCGAAGTGGAAGAGGGCATGAGGGTGAATGTCCAATGATCGTCAACCAACTTGCCCTGAAACGCCAGGTCACGGTCCTGGCCCTTCTGGTCGCTGTGGTGATCGCTGGACTCTATGCCTATGCTACACTCCCACGAGAATCCTTTCCTGATATCACCATCCCCTATGTGTTCGTGACCACCAATTACGAGGGCGTGGCCCCTCAGGATATGGAGGAACTGATCACCATCCCCATCGAGCGTAAACTCAAAGGGCTCGCCGATGTGGAAGAGATCCGCTCCACCTCAGCAGAGGGCATCTCTACGGTGGCGGTCAAGTTTCTGCCCAAGGTGGATATTGACGATGCCGTGCAAAAGGTGAGGGAGAAGGTGGATCAAGCGAAACCGGACCTCCCCCCGGACCTCCCCGACGACCCGGAGATCCTGGAGGTCAATTTCTCCGATCTGCCCGTTATACGCGTGGTCCTGTCCGGGCCTTTCAGCCTGCGCCGTCTGCAGACCTTTGCCGAGGAATTCGAAGACCGTATCGAGTCCATTCAGGGCGTGCTGGACGCCCGCCTGACCGGCGGGCTGGAACGGGAAATCCACGTGGAGTTCGACCTGGATAGGGTGGGAGCCTACAATGTGCCCTTCTCCAGCCTCATCAACGCGGTCACGCGCAGCAATGTGAATATGCCCAGCGGCAGCATGGACATTGGCCAGGGGAAATATCTGGTTCGGGTGCCGGAGGACTTCAAACACCCTTCCGAGATCTTTTCCATCGTCGCCTTTGTCAGGGACGGCAAGCCGGTCTATCTTCGGGATGTGGCCACGATCCAGGACAGCTTCAAGGACCCCCTGACCCGCAGCCGGATCAACGGGGAGAAGAGTGTGACCCTGGCCGTGCAGAAGCGAAGCGGCGAAAACATCGTCCG
>JASFEQ010000265.1:0-6346 GCA_050124735.1 Desulfobacteraceae bacterium
AAACAGGCCTTTCTATGGCCGGGGTTTTGGCTATGGCCGCGGCTACGGTCGAGGCTACGGTCGAGGAAGGGGTTTCAGACGAGGCTTTGGTCCAGGGTTTGGCTGGGGCGGAGGTTTCGGCCGAGGGGGATCTTACCCTGACTGGGGAAGATCCTATGGACCCGCTTATGGGCCCGCATACGCTAGCCCTTATACCGCAGGCCCCGAGGATGAGATCAATATGCTCAAGGATGAGGCTGAAGTGATCAAGGGTGAACTGGATGCCATTAAAAGGCGGATCGAGGAACTGAAAAAAGAGCCGTCAGAATAACTCTGTCTTGGACCAGTCAAGCACTTGGGATTACCTGAGGGCCCCCCTGCATCCGGGGGTGGGTTCACAACCCGCCCCCGGGTTTATCTTACTCCTATCCCTTTTCAGATCCTAGGCTCTCACGCTGTGTACCGGAAGGCTGATGGTAAAAACAGTTCCCTTCCCCACCTCACTATCCACCGTAATCGTTCCCTTATGCCGGTCAATAATGCCATATACCGTTGAAAGGCCAAGCCCTAGCCCACTTCCTTCAGTTTTGGTGCTGTAGAAGGGATCGAAAATATGGGGAAGATCTTCCTTGGTAATACCGGATCCCGTGTCCCCGATCTCAATCTCCACAACCCCCTTCCTCGTGTTCAGGGCGCTCTTCATGCTGAGCTTACCCCCATCGGACATGGCATCAATGGCATTGAAAATGAGATTGATCACACACTGCTGGATCTGATTGAAATCACCCCAGACCAGCGGCACTCTCTCATTTAGCTCAGCCTTAACTTGAATGTTTTGTAAATCCATCTTGTGCTGGCTGAGCATGATGGATTTTTCAAGGAGCTCATTGATGTTCACCTCGGTGAACTCTAACTTGGATTGCCGTGAAAAGGCGAGCAGATTGGAGACGATTCTGGAGCAACGACCCGTCTCACTCCGAACCAGATCCAGATACCTCTGAAATTTTTGTAAATTTTCGGGCGTCAGGGTGGAGCCCCGGCTCACAATTTTGATCATGAGTCGAATATAATTCAGGATGCCTGCAAGGGGATTATTGATTTCGTGCACGACACTGGCGGCGAGCCTGCCCAAAGAAATCATTTTATGCTGTTGGAGCAGTCGGGTCTGATCCGCAAATTGCTCTTCAAGCCTTCGGATCTCTCTCAAGTCCCGAATGACGCTCACCGCACCACTCTCTTCGTTTTCCTCAAAGAGAACCGTTGCCGTAAGCTGGACCGGGATTTTCTCCCCGGTCTTGGCAATGAGATTCGTTTCATAGAGAAAGAGCCGGTTCTTTCCGCCATATTCCTCTGAATAGAGATCCTCTTTGAACCTATTGGCGATTCCCACAGGGAGCAACTGGTTGAAAGACACTTGGCCACGCACCTCCTCCTTGGTGTAGCCCAGCATCTGTTCTAAGCGTTTGTTGAAAGTAACGATCTTGCCCTCCTTGTCGCAACCCACGATGCCGTCGATGGAACTCTCGATGAGATTTTCCTGAAAGTTAAAGACCCTCGCCAGTTCCTCGGCCGTGTCCATCCATCTCTCTTCTATGAGAGCCGTGTAGTCATTGAGCTCTCTTCGGGTGGTGTAGCGTTCCTTGGCCCGCTCTAGCGCCACAAAGAGGGCGTCGTCATTAATGGGTTTGGTGATGAAGTCTGAGGCGTCCAGCTGTAGAGCACGGACGGCCAGTTCCATTTCTCCAAAGGCTGTGACCACAATCACCTCTTTATCCGGATCCGCCTCCTTGACCCTTTTCAGGACCTCTGTTCCATCCATCCCAGGCATGCGAATATCGGTGATGACAATTTGGGGGGATTCTTCTTTACACAGCTCGATTCCCTTTTCCCCATCCTCGGCGGTTAGCACCTGGTAGCCTGCGTCACCCAGGGTTATGGACATAACCCTGCGTATCCCCTCTTCGTCATCTATAATCAAGACCTTCCAGTCTTTTTCAGTCATTTTCCTTTTGGCCTTTCTCATCAATTCTCAGATGCCCCAAAGTATTAAGTTTAAACCCTCTCGTCAAACGCTTTTTTTCTGCCCTATCAGGCCCTGCTCCGCCTAGGCGCGTGACCAACAACCCTTGAAAATCCCTTGACAATGCTATATTTACATAATAAACGAGTTTAATTTTTCAGAGTCCCAGCCTGTACGACTTTTGTCTTATTAGTGAATGAGAAGTTCCAAGAGGAGGTGGAGGGGATTCACAGGTCCGGCCTGGGGGCCAAATGGGTAAAAAAAGCGATTGACAAACTGCGCGAAAGATATGGAATCCAATAATTCCCTTGAACTCAAATTAAAAAAGGTTGCCCAGGAACTATCAAGCCACAAGATTGAACTTCACCAGACCAGAGGGTACCTTCAATGCATTTTGCAGAATTCCAACGACATGATCTTTGCCACCGATGTGGATGGAATGATCGTCTCCTTCAGCAAGGGGGGCGAAAAAGTACTGGGCTACACCTGGGAAGAGATTGCCGGATACTACATCGATAGTTTTTCTGAAGATCCCGAGTCATTTGAAGAATTTATGGCTGATTCCCATGATAAGGGAAGCGCTGTAAGGTTAGAATTCCCCTTTAAGCACAAGGAAGGGCATACGGTCTACTGCGATGTCTCCATGATCAATTTGACCAACACCAAGGGTCAGAGGGTAGGAACCGTAGGCGTTTCCACAGACATCACCAGGTGGAAAAAGCTCCCGGACGAACTCATCCGAATCGACAGGTTGGCTGAAATTGGACGGGTGGCCGCCGGTATCGCCCATGAGATCAATAACCCCCTCGCAGTGATTAAGGAGGTTTCTGGGGGGGCCGAAGAGATCGTGCAAGAGGCGAGAGGCCTCAGCCCAGAAGACAGAGAAGAACTGAAGAAGGCCGTACAACAAATCGCTGAACAAACCAGAAGATGCCGCAGCATTACCCACCAGCTCCTGGGATTTGTGAGGGAAGAGGCGCCTGAAAAGACAGAATTCGATGTGAACGGGTTGCTGAATGCGGCCATTGACTTTGTAAGCCCGGAACTAAAATATGCCCCCATAGAAGTTGTCCGTCATCCTTCCAAAGAGCCCATCTACATGACATCTGATTCCACAATCATGGAGCAGGTCTTTGTGAACCTTCTGACCAACGCCATCCATGCCATCAATCAAAAAGGGAGTGATCAGGGGAAAATTGAGATCAAGACGGTCAGAACGGATTCTGACGTGGAAATAAAGATCACGGACAATGGGACAGGGATCGCAAAGGAAAATCAGGACAAAGTGTTAAACCTTTTTTTTACCACCAAACCACCAGGAAAGGGAACGGGACTTGGACTTTCCATTTGTCAGAACATTTTGAAAACCCTTGATGGGAGTCTTAGCTTCCATAGTGAACCGGGAGTTGGGACGACCTTTACTGTGCGTGTTCCCCTTTCATAACGGCAAAAATTTTGGCATCGAAAGGATTTCGCATGAGGGTCATCCCTCAGCTCGAATCCACGCAACAACCCAATTTTCTATTGGATATCTGGGCTGTATTTCTTCAAAGGAGATTTGATTTTTGGACGTCCAAAATCAGAGGAATCAGCAGACCGAAAGCCGCAATGAGACGGACTTGACACGCCCCTCTCGCTCTTCTCGAGCCCGAAAGCATGTCATGCCCTTCCTGCTTACCTTCTTTATCATGTTTGTCCTCTGGATTCTCCTCTCTGGAAAATTTGACGCCTTCCATTTGACCCTGGGCATTATCTCCTGCTCGATTGTTGCTTATTTTTCTGCAGACCTCCTATTTGAGACCCCGAGCATAAAGGTGACTCGGCTGACGGGATCCTGGATACGTTTTATACGGTATATCCCTTGGCTTCTGTACCAGATCTTTTTGGCCAATCTCCATGTATTGTACCTCACGTTTCACCCAAAAATGATGGACCTTATCGATCCCCAGATCATCAAATTCAGAAGCAAATTGCAGGGCGACCTCTCCCGGGTAACATTTGCAAACTCCATTACGCTCACCCCCGGGACAATTACAGTCTATGTCTCCCTGGACGGCAATTTTAGTGTCCATGCCATTGACAAGAAATCGCGGGAGGGACTGCCCGGAGAGATGGAGGCAAGGATAGCGAGGGTATTTGGAGAAGAATGATGGAACACGTCTTTCTCTATTGCGGTATATTTTTGAGCTTTTTGATGCTGATCTCCCTATATCGCGGTGTCTTCGGGCCTACTGTCTTAGACCGTCTCATAGGGGCCAACGCCATAGGAAGCAAGACCGTGGTCCTGCTGATTCTGATCGGTTTGATTTATGGTCGGGTGGATATGTTCGTAGATATTGCCCTCGCCTATGCTATGCTGAACTTTATTGCTGTGTTGGCGGCCTCAAGGTATTTTCAAAAGCGAAAAGGCCTGTATGACGAAGTAGAATAACTCATGTGTAGGGTGCTTTGAAATGGATATTATTGTAATCTTTCTATTAATCTGTGGGCTGATCTTCTTCACCGGTGGCGCTGTAGGGATCCTCCGTTTTCCCGACTTTTACTCTCGCCTTCATCCAGCCGGGAAGCTGGATACAATGGGTTCCCTTCTGATGCTCATAGGACTGGCCCTTTTTAATCTGCATCACTTCTCCTTGGGGGCCCTTCTGACCAGCCTGAAAATTATTCTCATCGTCGTATTTGTTTTCCTGGCCAGCCCCACAGCCATCCACGGCATCGTGGACGCGGGCGTGAGGGCCGGCCTGGCTCCCTGGACAAAGGGAGAGGAAAGGAGATAGTTTTTATGATCTGGCAGCTGGATTTGGCCATCCTCACGCTGGTGGTCATCACAGGCATCGGGGCCATCATGGTCAAGGATCTCCTGGGCGCCGCCATCCTGTTTGGGGCTTACAGCTTTATGATGTGTCTGCTCTGGTCCATTATGGGGGCGGTAGACGTATCATTTACCGAGGCCTCCGTGGGAGCAGGCGTGAGCGCCGTGTTTTTTGTCGCAGCCGTTTTCCGCACCACAAGGAGGACGAAAGATTGAAAGTCATTGGATTGTTCATTGTCATCTTGACCGGCGCCCTGCTCGTTTACGCCACGGTTGACTTTCCCCCATGGGGAGATCCCACGTCTCCTGCCAGTACGCATCTCTCTCCCCATTACATCGAGAAGACCATGGAGGAAACCTCTGTGCCCAATATTGTAACCGCGGTGCTCGCAGACTACCGTGGCTTTGACACCATGTTCGAAACGGCTGTTATTTTCGGTGCCGGTGTAGCCTGTTTCTTTATATTACGAGCCCTTAGGAGAGAAGGGCCTGAACAGAGACTTTACCGCCATACCCTCACGGATTTGACCATTCGCATCAAGGATGCCTCTAAGATATCTGCTGATCTGGATGAATTCGAAAGGATCGACACCCTTTGGACGCCGCGGGATCTCATCGTCACAACCGTTTGCCGGTTATTGATCCCTTTCATTCAGCTCTTTGCCCTTTACGTCATTGCCCATGGCCATCATAGCCCTGGGGGAGGTTTTCAGGGCGGTGTCATTTTGGGAGCGAGCTTTATCCTTCTGGCCATCTCTCACGATCTGAGGACGACTCTCAAACGAATGCGTGAAAAAATGAACGGTCTTCTCTGTGCCACCGGGGTTTTTATCTATGCCGGCACAGGTGCCTTGTGTCTATTGTTTGGCTTCAATTTCCTGGACTACAGTGCCCTTGCATCCATTCTTCATGTGGATCCGGTCACTGCCCGGTCTCATGGTATCCTTATCGTGGAAATTGGCGTGGGCATTGCCGTGATGGCTACCATGATCTGGATCTATAATAATCTCTCTTCATCTGGCAAATATGATGAAGGACTTTAGGGCTAATTGAGAATTGCGAATTGCGGAATTAAGGAATTCCTAAATCCCTCAATTCCTCAATTTTTTGGTATGGTTCACGTTAGATCACTTGATAGAAGGAACGTAAATGTCTGATTTCATCTCACTCATTGTGGCTAAGTACAATTACTGGATCTATATCACACTCATGATGATCGGGTTGTATGCCATAATCGCCAAGAACAATTTGGTCAAGAAGATCGTGGGTATGAATATTTTTCAGACGGCCATTATTTTGTTTTATGTCTCCATCGGCGCCAAAAAAGGGGCCACAATCCCTATCATTGAGCATGGCCATGGTGAGGAACTCCGTGGGGCCGCCTCTCACATGGTACATGCTGTGGACTATATCAACCCCCTGCCCCATGTGCTGATGCTTACAGCTATTGTGGTGGCTGTGGCCACACTTGGGGTGGCCCTGGCCCTGGCCGTCAAAGTCCATGATAAATACAAAACCCTGGAAGAGGATGAGAT
>JASFEQ010000266.1:0-6305 GCA_050124735.1 Desulfobacteraceae bacterium
CTGCTGGAAAAGGGGCCATTTTGTGTGAGGATGCATATGATGCGGACGCGGCCGTTGAAAGGATTATGGTTGAAAAGGTATTCGGAGACTCCGGTAACAAGGTCGTCATTGAAGAGAGAAAGTATGGGACTGAAATCTCCTTCTTTGCCTATCTTGACGGAAAACATGCATGGCCTTTGAGAATGTTCGCCCAGGACTACAAGCCCGCATTCGACCCGGATGACGCGGAGGCCATTGAAAAGTTTGGCGGGAATCTGAACACCGGGGGGACGGGTTGTTATTGCCCACATAAATTAGTCACCCCTTGGCTCGTGAATAGAATTATAAAGGAGATCGTCAATCCCACGGTCAACGAGATATACAACCATCTTGGATGGGATTATAAGGGCATACTCTATTTCGGTCTAAACCTGGACCCCTATGAGAACCTGGATGTTTTTGAAATCAACGTGAGGCATGGAGACCCAGAATGGGAGGTTTTGGCCCGCAAATTGAGTACTGACCTCTGTGAAATAGGTAATGCGGTGTGTGACGGCACCTTAGATACGATCAAGCAGGTTTGGAATAAGCAACACTATGTGGACGTTATTGCCATGGAAGGCCGCTCAAAGGCCTCGCGCGGATGGAACAAGGGATATCCAGGACGCTATGGGAAAGGACATCAGATTGCAGGACTGGCCGATCTAGAAAAGGGAGTTTCCGTCTATTTTGCGGGTGTGGACGAAAGCCAGGAGAAAGGCCTGGTGACTTTTGGGGGTAGAGTCCTCCACGTCATTGTCGGAGATCCCACCCTTGAAGGCGCAAGGGAGAAAGCGTATAGGAACATCGAGAAGCTGGCATTCGTGGACCATAACAACAATGGCGCAAATTGCATGCGGTACCGGAAGACGATAGGCCTTTAGGCCACTTGGTCGGTGAATGCTCTTGGGCAAAGCCCTTAAGAGTCCCCATCCAACTGCTTTCAATAAGTGATACTGGATACTTGATACTGGCATCCCAGAATCTAGGATCTAGGATCAAGCCCAGGCAAAGGCGATTTACGAATCGGGGCCCTCTACATATCTCTCCACATCCGAAGGCAGCAAAAATCAGTTCTAAAGCCTGGGCTGTACCCTTACCGTACCGGCTGATTAAAATACCCCAGTTCCAAATCCGGGCATTCCCTCTCTAGTATATCCACCATCCTCTTCATTCCAAAGGCCAGTGAATCAGCTTTGGGCATACGATCAAGATAGAGTTGGGGATCTATGTTTAGATTCTTCACATGCAGGAAATTAACCCCGGTTTTTTTTATCAGTGCTAAAAGGGCCTCAATTTCCTCTTCCTGATCAGTAACCCCCGGGAAGACCAGATAGTTGATCATCGTGTAAAGCCCCATACTTCTTGACTGGTAGATGGAGGCCGCCACGTCTTCGAAATCATAATTCTTGGGCCGGAAATATGCCCGATAGAGGGCAGAACGGGCGCTGTTCAGGCTAATTCGAATGGAGTCCAGCCCGCTTTCTGCAATCAAACGAACCCGCTCAGGCCAGCTTCCGTTCGTGTTTAGGTTAATAGTTCCCCTGGCTGTCTTTTCTCTGATCTTCCTTATACTTTCCGCAATCAATTTGTACTCGGTCAAGGGCTCAGCCTCACACCCCTGCCCGAAACTTACAATGGCCTCTGGTGCCTCTCGGAGGTGTTCCACAGCGATGCGAACCAGCTCGTTCTGCGAAGGCCTGAAGAGAATTCTTCGGTGGGATGCTGGGCAGGATTGTTCGCTCTGCATAGAGAGGCATCCCAGACAGGCCGCGTTGCACTGTTGGCTCACCGGAAGAGGCGCTTCCCATCGCTTGAGAAAGAGGTTTTTGGCTGCAAAGCAATGGTTATGGGTGGCACACTGAATCAGGTGCTCTAAGAGGGGGCTAGCCGGATGCTCTTTTCCATACCTCTCTATGGCTGGGACCAATTCCCTGTCATCGAAATTCTTGGGATCCCACTTGTGATTGTATTCAACCCTGAATCCTGCGGCCCAGTACCTGTCATTTTTAAAGCCCACAGCTGTGTATGCCCAGGTGGGAAGGGTGTAGGTTTTTGGTTCATAATCAACGGCTGGCAAAAGGCTCCTCACCAGCCCTGGTTCAAGAAACGCGGCTACGGCATAGCATGGGATGGTGGCCCCACCTATCTCCGCTTGCGGTACGACCTTGTACTCTCCGGTGGCAGGGTCAAGGCCTATGGGCGGGCAGTCGGGGATGAAGAAGAGTTTGCTGAACTCCGGCACAGGGATAAGATCTTCATCCCTGACGGCTTTGGGGGTTTCCCCTGAAAACCCGATCATCCTGAAATATGGATGTTCGTAAACCTGACCGATACTGTCGGCATAGAGCATGTAAGGCGTATGTTCCAAATCAGGGTAGTTCATGATCCAAGACTCCTGTACGGTCTTCCCCACTAAAGCCACGGTGCAAGGTCTCGCTTCTTACGCGCAGGGTACAGGACCTAAGGCTGAAGATATCCATTCTGCCTCAGGCCTTGTGTCTTGAACCCTTTTATCTCTACGGGCATTTCAAGTCAAACCAACTCTTATGGTTTGACCTATTCATTGTCGCTTTTGTATGATATATATCATTTTGATTTACCTAGCACATTTTCCCTTTTTCTTAAGATAAGAAATGGTCATCAATCGATATGCAGAGCGCTAACCAAAATCTCGGATCAGAAGGTAAACAATTCCGCCTGGTAAAATTCTTTGCCTGGGCCAGTTTCATCGTCATCGTTATCTTCAGTTTTCCTTTCTCCATGGTCATCTCCCAGAAGGCTAAAGAGATCCTGTTGGCGAGCTATGAGAATAACGCCATCCTGGTGGGCGAAAACCTGAACCACCAAGTCTTTCAAAATTTTGTTATTCCAGTCAATTGGCGATATGGGGGAATCCGGTTGAGGGATAGAGAACAATCTGAATTGATGGACAAAATCGTTCAGAACGCCATACACGGTTTTAACGTGGATCTGGTCAACGTCTATGACATCGGGAAAGGGGTCGTCGCCTACAGCACGGATCCTGATCTCATTGGAAAGAAGGTGATAGAAAGCCTAGGCTACAAAAGGGCCATTCAGGGGGAACGCTCATCAGGTCTCATTTCAACAAGGGATGAGTTTTGGGGGCTTGGCATCGATTTCATGGGGGGAAAGAAGACGCTTCGCACCTATATCCCTTTCAGAGTGGAAAATCCATATACCGGTCTCATAGGGATTGGGGGAGTCTTCGAGTTGATTCAAGATATGGGCAAGCAATATGAATCCATCGTAAAGTTCCAGTACCTCATATTCGGCCTCTCCATTCTCATAATGGGACTCATATTCTTGGCTCTCCTTTTGATTGTTCAGAAAGCGGAACGAATGATTGATCAGAGGGCCCAAGAGCAACGTGAACTTGAATCGCAACTCCATCTGGCAGAGCGTCTGGCCGCCCTTGGCCAGATGGTGGCTGGCATATCGCACGAGATAAAAAATCCCCTTGGCATTATAAGGAGTACGGCCGAGTTGTTGGGTGAGATGCCCGATGCGAGTGATACCCAAAGGCGTCTTTCAGGGGTGATTAAGGAGGAGTCAACACGGCTCAATCAAATAGTCACTGAGTTTCTTGATTTTGCCCGTCCCCAAGAACC
Source organism: Desulfobacteraceae bacterium (assembly GCA_050124735.1). Lineage (GTDB taxonomy): Bacteria > Desulfobacterota > DSM-4660 > Desulfatiglandales > HGW-15 > JASFEQ01. Next base: position 3,651 of record JASFEQ010000266.1, read on the forward strand.
AAATCTCCAGGAATGCCAATTGGAGGAAATCATCGAGAAAAACCTCTCTTTCATAAGGCCTGAACTGGAGAAAAAGGGCATCCAGGTTCAGGACAACCTGAACGGCAGATCCTTCAGGCTTAGGGCGGACCACGACTTACTTTATAGGGCCTTCCTGAACATCTTGATAAATGCCATTCATTCCATGCAGGATGGAGGCACCATAGACATCAAAGTGGAAGAAGGGAGGGATGCCTATCGGGTAGAAATTGAAGATACGGGCTGCGGCATCAGTAAAGAGAATGAGGACAAGATATTCAATCCTTTTTTCACCACAAAGGAAAAGGGAAGCGGCCTTGGGCTATCTATTGTGAGAAAAATCATCGAGGGACATAGGGGGACCATAGGCATAGAAAGCATTGAAGGGCAAGGCACGAAGGTGCAGGTCCAGCTGCCGCGTAGGAGATAATTGCCGTACGATCCCATACAAATGAGGGAGTCACTTCTCTATGGAAACAATCTTGATCGTGGATGATGAAAAAAACTACCTGGTGGTCCTCGAGGCCCTGTTGGGGCCGGAGGGCTACGAGATTCTTACAGCCGGCAGTGCCGGGGACGCCATTCGTCTCATCCAGGAATCCGATCTGGATTTGATGATTACGGATATGAAAATGCCAGGGACGAGCGGCATGGAACTCTTGGAAGCGTCTAAGAATATAAAACCTGATCTCCCGGTAATCATGATGACCGCTTATGGAACCATTGAGATGGCTGTGGAGGCCATGAAAAAGAGGGCCTATGATTATATCACCAAGCCCTTCCAGAATGAAGAACTGAAGCTGACCGTCAAGAAGGCCCTGGAAAATTACCGACTTATCCAGGAGAATCGGCGCCTCAGTCAGGCCCTTTCAGATCGTTACAAGTACGGGAACATTATTGGCAAGAGCAAGCCCATGGAAGGGATCTATGAAATGATCAGCAAAGTGGCTCAATCCAAGGCATCGGTTTTGATCACCGGGCCATCAGGCACGGGAAAAGAGCTCATCGCTAAGGCCATCCACTATGATAGCCCGAGAAAAGATCGGCCATTCATTTCTGTGAACTGTGGCGCCCTCACGGAAACCCTGTTAGAGAGCGAACTTTTTGGTCATGAGAAAGGGGCCTTCACAGGTGCCCTGAGCATGAAAAAGGGACGGTTCGAGTTGGCCGATGGAGGGACCCTATTTCTTGATGAAGTGGGTGATATGCCGCCGCCGTTGCAGGTTAAGCTCCTCAGGATCCTTCAAGAGATGGAATTTGAGCGCGTAGGAGGGACAAAAACGATTAAAGTGGATGTTCGCGTATTGTCCGCCTCCAACAGAAACATCAAGGAGGTCGTGGCCGAGGGCAATTTCCGCGAAGACCTCTTCTATCGGCTAAATGTCATCAACATTGAAGTCCCGTCCCTGAGGGAACGGCCCGAAGACATCAGATTGCTCGTGGATCATTTCATCGAAAAATACAGACAGGATGAGGGAAAAGAGAGGATTGAACTGAGCCCGGAGGCCTGGAAGATCCTCTACAGTTACAGTTGGCCAGGAAATGTAAGGGAGTTGGAGAATGTCATTGAAAGGGCCGTGGTTCTCAAAGCTGATCGGGTCATTGGCCAAGAAGATTTGCCGACCGAACTTTCCGAAAAGCGGGAAGAAGTGGAGGTGGAAAGATTCATACCCCTTGATGCGCCTCTGCAGAAAACCCTTGAGCACATCGAAGAAAAGCTCATTAGGCGCGCGCTGGATCAGTGCGATAATGTTCAGTCCCATGCGGCCGAAATGCTCGGCATCACAAAGAGTCTGATTCAGCACAAGATGAAGAAATATAACATCGCCCTTTAGCGGTTTAAGATTTTGTACCCGAATTTTTCTAATAAATCAAGGAGGTTAGAAACATCACGAGCCGCCTCATCCTTTTGTGGTACAAGATCTTGTACCTTTCAGGGGGAATGAGAGGGTGGCCAGGAATCCTGGATTGACAAAATTATCCTGGCAAAACAAGCACTTAAATGAATTTCCTCTCAATGGAACGAGTTTGGCAAGAATATTGCAAACTGTATGAAACGAAACGAGTAACAACTCTTTCCTCCTAAAAAGAAACCAACCTGCTTATACCAGGTTGGTTTCTTTTTAGTAGCCCAACCTCCGCAAGGCCCGGGTATCTCGGCTCCAGTTTTTCTCCACCCGAACCCTCAGATCTAAGTAGACATGGGTCCCAAATATCTTTTCCAGTTCACGCCTAGATGCCTGCCCAATAGATTTGATCATGCCCCCCTTCTTACCTATCAGGATGACCTTCTGGGAATCTGATTCCACATGGATCTGCGCCGATATGGACATGAGGCCCTTCTCCGGAATCTCCTCAATGCTCTCCACAGTAACGGCCGCGGAATAGGGCAGTTCCTGCCTGGTGTAGAGGTATAGCTTTTCCCTGATAATCTCGGATATAAGAAAGGCGTCCGACTGATCTGTTTTTATATCTTCTGGAAAAAATGCGGGACCTGGCCTGAGTCTCGATTTGAGTTCTCCCAGAAGGCCTTCAATACCATCACCTTTCAGGGCGGAGATGGGAATGATGGCATCAAAGACCTGCCGCCTACCGAAGTCTTCTATGATGGGCAAAAGTATCTCTTTAGAACCCACG
>JASFEQ010000267.1:0-6299 GCA_050124735.1 Desulfobacteraceae bacterium
CTTTTCATCATCTAGAGTTTCGCACATGCTGCTATAGCCACCAATGTCAAGGAAGAGAACAGTGGCATCTGTCTCTACCTTCTGAAACCCAAAGGTCTCAGGATCGGTCTCTGCCATTTTGCGTACCGACACCGGCACGAACTTACTGAGCTGGTCCTTCGCACGCTCCAGCATTTCAATGCGCTCCTGTGCCCGAGCCAACTCTAGTCGCGCTTGTTCCAGATCTTTCATCGTGCTCTGAAGTTGTTCTTTGAGAAGTTTTTCCTGCTCGTCGCGATGCCTCTTTTGACGCAGCAGAACGCGGATCTTGGCAAGCAGTTCATCCCGATCAAACGGCTTGGAGATGAAATCGTCTGCTCCGGCTTCTATTCCCCGGACTCGGTCTTCATGGCCACGAAGCGCTGTAAGAAGAATGACTGGAATCAGTATGGTTTTACCGCTGCCTTTCAAAATGCGGCACACCGTGAACCCGTCAACCTTCGGCATCATCACATCCAGAAGGATGAGGTCGGGCTGATGCTCTTGCACTCTGATGAGAGCTTCTTCGCCGTCGTAGGCGGTCATGAGGTTATACCCCTCCTCATCCAGCTCCTGGCTGAGCATGTCCACGTTGGTGGGTTCATCGTCAACGATCAGGATGGTTGTATCAGGATGCATATGTTAGCTCCGACCGAATCGACTACACGTCCTCTCCATTGCAGATATCTTGCTGAGACACGCCTCATTCGAGGTACTTTGCTATCTTTGCCATGAGTTCGTCTTCGTCCAACGGCTTGACCAGATAATCGTCGCACCCGGCGGCCAAAGCCTTCTCCTCATCTCCCTTCATGGCATGAGCTGTCAGCGCTATGACAGGGATCAGACGTAAATCATCGCTCGCTTTAAGCCGCCGTGTGGCTTCCCAGCCATCCATGACCGGGAGGGAGAGATCCATGAGGATAAGGTCCGGTCTCTCCCGGTCTGCAACCTCTACTCCTTCCTGTCCGTTGACGGCTTCAATCACGTGGTACTTGTCCTCCAGGAGTTGAACAACCAGGTCTCTATTAAGATCAACATCCTCCACTATCAGGATTTTCTTCATGGATGCGATCCTCCTTTCTTGAAGCGTCATGTTCACGCAGCAAGCTTTGAACGTCCTTCATGAGGCTTTCCCTGGCGAGGCCTGATTTCTGAATAATTGTATCAACGCTTTTGTGTAGGAATCCCCATTCGGAGTCTGTGAGGTCCTTTGCCGTTACCACAACGATCGGAATGTCCCTCCACCTCGGGTTTGCCCTGACCCGCTGGATCACTTCAAATCCATCCATCTCGGGCATCAGAAGGTCAAGGAGGATGATGTCATAAGATGCAACGCCCAAAGCACCCAGTGCCTCCTCACCGCTGTATGCTCCTTTAATCTGATAACCTTCGTCCTGGAGAATTTGCGTTAGCAGGTCTACGGTATCAGGCTCGTCGTCTACCACGAGCACACGTTTGGCGTGGCTGCGGGGAATTCGCTTTAGCACGGCCATGGTGGCTTCTTTGTCGAATGGCTTTACCAGGTAATCGAACGCTCCGAGACTAAACCCAAGCTCCCTGTTGTCTATGATAGAGAGCACGATGATGGGTATATGGCGGGTTCCGGGATCAGCCTTCAAATGATTGAGAACCTCCCAACCGTCCCTTTGAGGCATCATGATGTCCAGGATGATGGCAAACGGATGAATTTCTTGGGCCTTTCGGATGCCCTCATCTGCATTTAATGCCCCAACCACGTAATATCCCTCCTCCTCCAGATTTTGCCTCAAAAGGATCAACACATTGGGATCATCATCGATGGCCAGAAGCAGCTTTTTCCCCTTCATATCGACAGAAGCACGTGTCTCTTCTTCCGGCCTTACCGTCTCTGCCGGTGCCTCCTCATCCCTCTTTGCTATGGGGATGGTGACCGTAAACGTGGAGCCCTCTCCTTCGAAGCTGCTCACATCGATCGTGCCTCCAAGGAGCAGGGTTAACTTCTTGGTTATGGAAAGCCCCAGACCAGTACCTCCGTGCTTACGCGTACTTGAGCCGTCAACCTGTCGAAATTCGTCGAAGATGTACTCAAGGGCATCAGAAGGAATCCCTATCCCCGTATCCGAAACAGCAATCCTAAGTAAAGCCCCCTCCAGCGTTGCTGCGAGCTTTACCTCTCCCTCTTCGGTGAACTTGAGCGCATTACTAAGAAGATTGATAATGATCTGTTTCAACTTGTCCTGATCACTCATCACCTCGGGCAGGTCGTCAGGCACCTCTTTGAGGAGTCGCACCTTTTCCTCCTTCACCATGGATTCCACCGTGGCAAAGCAGGAGTCAACAAGCGGGGCCAGGTAGAAGGGCATGATATTCACACTCATCTTTCCCGCCTCTACCTTGGAGAGGTCGAGGATATCATTGATGAGCGAGAGGAGTTGGTTTGCACTGATTTCCACCTTCTCCAGGTTCTCCCGCTGCCGGATAGGCAGAAGGTCCGCCGACTTCCTGCGCACCAGCCTGGTAAAACCGATAATGGCATTCATTGGCGTGCGCAGCTCATGGGACATATTGGCCAGGAACTCGGACTTTAACCTGTCTGCTTCTCTTATCTTGAAGTTTGCTATCTGCAATTCTCGATTCTTTGCTTCCAGCTCTCTTGTTCGCTCCCTAACTTTGTCTTCAAGTTCTACGTTTAATTTCCTCAATTCCTCGGCATACCGATCTTTTTCATCGATGTTGACTCTCAAGTCTTGTGCCATCTGGTTGAAAGAGGACGCGAGCAATCCCACCTCATCCTTCGATTCCACGGTGATCTGGCTCGAGAGGTCTCCTGAGGAAATAGCCTTTGTGGCGTCAACCAATTGCCTTAGGGGGCTGGTAACGCGACGAAGGAGCATGCTCACGGCAATGGCCGTGACGATGATGGCCAGGATTGTAATCCCAATGCTCGCACCAGCCATGATCAGCCGCTCGTGACGGAACTGCTTGAGAGGGTAAAGAAAATCCACAGCAATAACCCCGCGCAATTCTTCATCCGACAACTCCCCATCTCCATTCTCGTCCCAGTAAATGGGTACGGCGTTAATCATGCGAGGCTCAATGGGTGAGGTGTAAACCATGCCAGCCGATAACTTTATCGCACCCTGAAAAAACGCCTCATCAGTGACTCGATGGTACTCACCCCCGACCCGACCCTCCCAGAACTTGGCGACCTCATGGCCCTTTTTGTTAATGTAGCGTATGCCTGCATAAACCTGATCGATACTGTTGTAACGATCCGAGAACCTTTTGAAATAGCGCTCCATCTCCTTCTTGTGGAGGGTCGCCTCTTCCGAAAGTCCGTACGCAATGTTGTGAAAGTAGTTGGCTACCGATTGGTCCTCAGAGATGGTGAGGATTTCGTTTTGGCGGTCCTGGAGAAAGCGCTCGCTTCGTGCGGCGGTTTGTTTGTTTAAGGTATGAAAACTAATGAGACCAACGGATAGCATCGAAGCGATGACCAGAGGAAGAACAAGAGCGAGGGCTCTCCTCTGGATGCTGGCCCTGGGAATGTTTGGTCGATCGATCACGCTCGTTTTCCTTTCATCGGATTTATGACGACCGGATACGGATAAAACCTGGTTTTCTTGATAGCTATCTCCTTATACCCCCTCCGTAGATCCTGTCCTCTTCGACGATCACATCTCCTGGTTTGATTTAAATACGAAACTGATCCTACGTTCTTCGGATAAACCAGCGTTTTGAGCCTGCAACATCTGCTCTCAGGAGGCCGTAAGGCTGCGTTTGAACGCTTCGGCGCTCACAGGATCACCTCCTCAAATAAAAAAGCCTCCAGTAAGGCATAAAATGCCCAAGAGGCTTTCTTCACACCACCCTCTGGTAGATTTTCTCATAGCTCACTCCAGAAGGTTAGGGTTAGGTTATCTTGGTTATTAGGGCGCCGAATTATTTGCAGCTCAAAGGATAGCTTTTTTTGATGAGAATGTCTATATGTTGTATGTGGCTGAAAAGGCTCAGGATTGCATGCTACTGCTATGATTGTGGAGTTTTGAAATCCCTAAATTTTCAAGTATACCAGATGTAACCTAGTACGGAACCGCCAAATGGGCGGGTAAGGACTTTGGCAAAAATACTAAAAAATCTTGACCCCTGAAAAACGATAGGTTTATTTGGGTAATCAAAATATATTTAGCGATACAGAAGTTTTTCTGCACAGTAATTATTAGATTGTAAATGGAAGGAGAAGTCAAAATGGTGAAAGTTAGAATGGTAAGTATCGCTTCTGCGTTTCTAATCGTCTTCACTCTTTCGCCAGGATCGTTATTGGCACAGGAAAAACCAAATGTAGTCCTGGTTTTCATGGACAACTTTGGTTGGGGCGAATTGGGTGTTTATGGTGGCGGCATACTACGTGGTGCACCGACACCCCGCATTGACAAGCTAGCAGAAGAAGGAATGCGCTTGCTTAATTTCAATGTGGAGGCCCAGTGCACACCAAGCCGGGCCGCAATCATGACCGGACGCTATGCCGTCCGCACTGGGAATGCCACCATTCCTATCGAGACTCCTCTTTACGGCCTCACGCAATGGGAATACACCATGGCCGAAATGTTTTCCGATGTAGGGTACGCCACCGGCATGTTCGGCAAATGGCACCTGGGCCATACCAAGGGGCGCTTTCCAACTGACCAGGGTTTCGACGAGTGGTACGGAATCCCGAACTCTTCCGATGAGAGCTTTTGGCCGGATGATTCACGCTATCGTCCAGATTCCCATCCTTTCGCTCACGAAGAACATGTCATGGAAGGCCGTAAGGGTAAGGAGCCAAGGAAGATAAAAGTATACGATCTGAAGCAGCGGGCCTTGATCGACAAAGAGCTCACCGACAGGTCGATTGAGTTCATGCAGCGGCAGGTCAAAGCCGGTAAACCGTTTTTCCTCTTCATTCCCTACACTCAGACACATATGCCCGTTACGCCCCATCCGGACAACAAAGGCAAAACCCGTAACGGCGATTTTGCCGATGTGCTTGCCCAGACTGATGCCTACGTGGGAATGCTGCTCGACGAGGTTAAAAGACTCGGTATCAGTGAGAACACCATCTTCATCTTTACAGCTGATAATGGTCCAGACGCGCAACCGCCCTATCATGGTTTCAGCGGACCGTGGCGTGGCTCATATTTCACTGGCCTTGAGGGCTCACTGCGCGTTCCGTTCATCATACGGTGGCCTGGAAAAATTCCACCTGGCACTGTGAATAACGAGATAGTCCATGAGATGGATCTGTTCCCGACGTTTGCTCGTATTGCCGGAGGAAATGTTCCTAAAGATCGTGTCATTGACGGTGTGGATCAACTTGACTTTTTCTTAAGCAAACAGAAAAAATCTAATCGGGAAGCCGTGGTCATTTATGTAGGGAGCGAGATTTTCGGCGTAAAGTGGCGCAACTGGAAGATGATGACCAAGGAGATCGATAGCGCTTGGGGCAGACCTACCAAGGAATACGGGGTGCCTCTTCTCTTTGACCTTCACACCGATCCAAAAGAAGCATTTCCCCTTGATCCCAGGTGGATCGAAACCGGTTGGATACGTTGGCCCGCTGGCCAGGTACTTGTCGATCACGCAGTATCACTCGGAAAGGAACCTCCGATTCGTCCGGGAACGCCTGATCCTTATCGGCCGCCTAAACTTTGAATTGATCTCGATTTGTTTGGGTTGCGGTACAAGGCAATCTAAGTCGCTGTAGCTGAAATGTCACACTGGAGCCCAGGCCAAATAAGTAAAAAACCCTGAAAAATGAGCCTTTCTGTTTCCTTACATTTGACCACGCGCTAGAGAGGTCACTGGGGTTGTGATTACTATAGAGACTGTTGAAAAAGCGGTGTTGTAGTGGCCCATTTTTGTGGAAATCTATTTTTTGCGATCAGTTTTCAAAAATTTCAGATTAATCTTGTTCAACGTTGGTCTAATCTAAACTTGTTTCCAGCCATTTGTATTCTGGCTAGATCTTCCCTTCTTTTGTTCCTCCTATGTAAATCCATAGCTTGCTATTTTTCCCATATTGTGAACCATACAGTAGAGTAACCATTGTATATTTACTTTGATCTTTCCTCTTAAGGTGAAACGATTCATGCCTTTATGAGTTCGAATGTTGGCAAAAACCGGTTCTACAATAGCCAAACGTAGTGGGTATATCTTGCGTCCCTTTTCGCTGTCTACCTTTGCAGCCATGGCTTCGGTGAGATTACCAGGGACCCTACCAACAGGAACATTCAAGGATCTGCGTTTCCCATTTCTGCCTCTGA
>JASFEQ010000268.1:0-6298 GCA_050124735.1 Desulfobacteraceae bacterium
TGCGTTCCATCGAAGAAGTATGAACTTATTTCAGTTAGATCAACCTCTTCATTGAAATCAAATCCAGGTACCGAATCCCATATTCTCACCCTCTCTTTCTTTATTTCTCCCATCTTACCCTCCTTTCCGATTTCTGAAAAAGTTACTGTCTCTATTCCCTGTGTCCATCTCTCCTCTCAACGAGGTGTTCCTCCCTGAAATGAAGTCCATTTTCCGCACCAACCTGTGTCCAAGTCCAATAATCCCCAAACTTTTTACCCATCAGGTCGGCGATATGAACGGCCGGTGAAACCATTTCCTTGGCTTTATCCGCTTTGAGAATTCCATAGGTTATGAAATGATCAGAACGGCTCGTACAGGCCAGGTAAGCCACTCCCCGATTAAATCTTTGATATCCTGCATAAAAGGGCCTTAAGGGCAGGTTGACCTCCTACTGTGTTAGCAGGCCTTTCATCTGTTAAGATATTCACATTGGCCTCATCCCATCCATGGGATATGTTAACGACATTGGATAATATATCCTCATCAACCTTTGCCTTTATCTCAATCCTTCCTCTTTTTGTCTCGACAACGATTTTATCCCCATCTTCTATTCCATATTGTGATGCAGTTTCTGTATTTATTTCTGCAAGAGGTTCAGGGGTTTTTTTCCTCAACTTCTCTACATTTCTGTGTTCAGAATGAAGAAATTCCAAGAGTCTCGAACCCGTCGTAAGGATGAGCGGATATTCTTTTGCAAGCTCAGGCGTGCTTATCGGACTTTCAAGGGGTTCTGTATAGACAGGAAGAGGTTCATAGCCCATCTTTTCTAAAGTCTCTGAATATATTTCAATTTTCTTTGAAGGGGTCGGAAAACCCTCAGTCTCATACCTTTTATATTTCACCTGGGTCCAGAATAGCCCCTGGGGTGCCTCTTCTCTTAGATATTTTACGGTTAACCCTGATGACTCCATTACATCATCCAAAGCTTCATCCATATCTTTCCATGGAAAATATTTCTCATAACCCATTCTTTTTGCGAGTTCCATCCAGAATTTGATATCCGGCCAACATTCTTCAAATTCGATCACCTTTTTCCTAAGCATTATATAGGGGAACCCGAGAACAAAAGGGAAATGCGGCCACTCATCCCTCTCAAGAAAGGAGGCTGCCGGAAGGACAATATGGGCAAGTTTAGCCGTATCTGTCATAAAAAGATCCATAACAACCAAAAAATCAAGTTTTCTAAGAGCCTCTTCAAACTTCTTTGTGTTTGGCCATGTGCGAAGTGGATTTGTGGCGGTAACAATCGCCGCTTTTATAGGATAGGGTTTTTCCTTTAATATGGCATCAGGTAAAAACATTCCATGTCCTTCCCCAAAAAACCGGTCTTCTACTTTGTAGTGGAACGGAAAACTTTCTATTCCAATTGGTGTATCCTTTACTTTTTCAGGCATTCTGGGAGAACGATAGGGAGGCTCAATATGCTTGATGTGTCCTCCAGGGACGTCATAATTTCCTGTTATAGCTTGAAGAATTGCTATTGCCCTACTTGAATGAAAACCGGCAGTTGTCTGATCAAGCGTATTCCAACTCTGATGGATACAAGCTGGCTTTGTTGTTGCAAAAACCTCTGCCGCCTCAATTATCTTTTCTTCTGGAATCCGTGTGATCTTTTCTACCTTTTTAGGTGGATAGTCCTTCACATGTTCTTTCAATTTATCAAAACCAAATGTCCAATTCTCAACGAATTCCGTATCGTAAAGCCCCCTTGATATGATCGTATTCATCATAGCAAGTGCAAGAGCACAATCGGTTCCAGGTCTTGGTTTCATATGTATATCAGCCTTTTCAGCGATAGGCGTTTTTCTAGGATCTATTACGATAATTTTTTTCCCTTCCAAATTTTTGGCTGTCAACCGCCACGCTAAAGGTGGCTGTGATGCATGGGGATTATGTCCCCAAAATACGAGGCAATTTGCGTTTCCTGCTTCAAGATCGGGTACAGCCCTTCCTCCAAAGGTCAGGGTCTGAGCCGACATGCGAACCCGATAACACATGCTGTCTACTGAGAAGATATTGGGTGTGCCATAGACATCATAAAACCTCTGCATGAGTTCCTTTGTAATTCTTCCTTGAACAAAAAATATCATGCCGAACAAACCGGCAAGGGCTTTTGCTCCATGCTCTTCTTTGATTTTCTTCAGTTTTAAAGCGATTGTATCCAGTGCTTCATCCCACGAAATTCTTTTCCATTCTCCATTCTCTCTCTTCAATGGGAATTTAAGCCTCTCCGGGGAATAGACCCAATTGACAATATTTGCGCCCTTTGGGCATAATCTTCCCTTGTTGACAGGATGCTCTGGCATACCCTTTACCTTAATGAGCTTTCCTCCCTCAACATATGCCTCTATACCGCAACTATATAGACAGCCTTGACAGACAGTCTGTATTTTCTCTTTTCCGCTTGCTTCCACTCTACCCACCCCCATGTATGATATGATGTGAATGTAACTTTTCAAAACCTCTTGTGGGGATAAACCACCCACCATCAATTGTCCCTGGCATCTTAACCATTAGCCCTTCATGATATACCACCCATGCCCTTTACAAGCCTCCTAACTTTTTAGCGATCAAGTCGGCGATATGAACGGCCGGTGAAACCATCTTCTTTGCTGCTGTCTTCGCCGGACGCGTTTGAAGCCAAAAGATGCTTTCAGGAAAGTTGAGATCCTGATCCACGGCCCATTCCATATCCTGCGGACACCCCAGACTCTTTTCAACGGATTTGGCCACTCTGGCAATCTCCAGGATTTCATCATCGCTAACGCAAGGCGTCCCTTGCATATTCTCCGGCACATCCGCCCAATCGGCGCCATCCTCTGTGTTGACCACACATTTCGTCTTTCTTCCCAAGTGCCTTTTGGTGATCTCAAGATCCGCCTTCTCCACTACAAAACCGTCAACACTCTCGGCCCCGCTTACGACCCCCTCACCCAGCCCCCAGTTGGCCTCCAGGATGATCTTGGAGTCATCACCGGTTACCGGATCCACAGTGAAGGTAATACCCGAGGCCCTGGCATTGACCATCTTGGGGACGGCAACGCCCAGTTCATCTCCCAGAACCGGGAGGCCTTTGTTGATTCGAAATGCCACAGCCCGTGTCGTGTAGGCACTTGCCCAAACCTTTTTCACCTTTTCCAACACGTCCGCAATACCACGCACGTTGAGGTAGGTCTCAAACATCCCCGGACGGCTTTCGGTTCCGGCCGACCTGACGGAAACAGGCATATCCGGGATGCCGACCCTCTCGCAGAGTTCATGGTAGTGCGCACTGATATCCTCTTTGACCCTAGAGGGCATCTCTTTTCCCCTGATGAAGCCCCGGATCGTTTTACTGATCTCTTCAAACTGGGTGATTCCCAGGTCCTTGAGTTCGCCAAGACCCTCTATATATCGAGCCATCTCCTCTTCAGCCCCGGTCTCACGGATAAATTTCCGATACATATCAATGGAGAGGGCAAACCCGGGCGGTACCGGCAGGCCCAATTGAACCATCTCCCCGAGGTTCGCACATTTCTTGCCCACCATGTCGTTGTGACGCTCCCCCAACTCTTCGAACCAAAATATTAATTTATCAGACCCCATCGGCTCCCCTCCGGAAAAGATGGCTAAATTTACCTTTGGTTAATCCACTCAGCTGAGCTAATCTCTCCTATGACAGGTTATTCTCCAAGCAAATCTTATTATATTCCCAGCGATCCATCTTTCATCCATTTGGCAAACCTCCCTCACGAAGAAGCCTTGATTCTTCCCTTAGCCTTCCTCGCGGCGAGTAAATGCCCAAAGGTCTCTATCTTTGTCCTCATGGTCTCACCGCTGATAACTCTGTTGTCGTACCAGTCCACCTCCAGTATAAGTACGGGGATATTCATCTCCTTTTCTATGGCCTTCTTGAGTATGAATCCGCTACTGGCCATGGGCCTGCAGTGAATGGGCTGAGTCCACAGGATGCCGTCCAGCCCAAAGTCTTTCACCGCCCTCTTTGTCCAGTATAAAATGGCCGAAGTGCTGTGATACAGGCCCCTGCTCAACTCCGTTTGTGCGTTTTTTTCGGCTATGGTGCCGCGGCCTGTATCCAGCATGGCCGTGTATGCGTCATAACTGAGGAAGGTCACTGGTACGGCTATACCCGCCTTCTCGATCAAATGCGCTACAGACTGGTCTCGCTGGGGTATGAGGAAACTCCCCACCCTTGGGGTTCCTTTGGGCAAAGGACCTGCGCCTCCTCTTACCCTCTCCTCAAGCTCCGGCACCAGAATATCAATAGCCTTGAGTGCATCGGGGAACCGATCATAGCTCGTTGCATTCCGAAGAAAACGCACGACTTGCAGGTTCGATTGGGAAACGGGCGGGGGGTCGGCCTTCATGGCGCTGTTTGTCTTTGCGATCCCCTCCACGAACCTGCTGTATAACGTGGCGTATTCGCCCCAGTGTTCTTCATCCGGCTTCTGGCCCAGTATTTCAGCGGCTTCGATCCAGCCGTTTTCTATCTCGGCAGCCATATAGGATACGCGCTCAGGGCTCAAATTTGGAAATTCATCCCAGGCCGAGTCCATCACATTGTCCATGACCACCCAGGGGATACCGTAAACCTCTCGCAGCCACTCATCTGTTTGCCCCCCCTGGTCGCAATAAAAACTTGAGGCCAAGAGTAGGTCAGGTACCGGGATGATGCCCCTTGTTATGGCCCCGACTCGGATCTTGTTCATGGCACATAATGCGGCCCCCGGCGGTAGGGCCTTCTCCTCCCCCGTCTCCATGATCGGATCAATGCTGTCGAATATGCCCCCCAAAGCGATATCCAGGATAAACTCGGGGCAGACACAGAGGATTTCACCTTTGCCGATGGCAGAGATCCTGCCGCCAAGGCCACCGAGGGGAGGAAAGGAATAGTATACAATTTTCTTGCCCTCTTTCTTGCTTAAGACAACGTCTACTAATCCCCCGATCCATACCCCTAGGGCCTTTCTTACCCCCCTTAACTCGATATCATAACCTTCTCTCACCCGGGCCTCGGCCGATTTCATTTCATCAGGCCCCAGACCCAAAATCTTGAAGGTCTCCTCGAGTCTTGGCTTCTCCCGTGCGATTTGGTCTTCTCCCCAACCGCACAATTGCAGAAGGTCTACGTAGGGCATATTTATTTTTCTCTTATCATCTCCACAAAGGTTTCAATACGGGTTCGAAGTGGACCCATCTCCTCCAGGTCATAGTCGGATTCGATAACCAGAGTCGATAGACCCGTTGCGTCTTTCAGGATTTTGGGGAACAGGGTGGATTGGACCGTATAACTGTCGCGGTACATGAGGCCATACCAGATAACGCCGTCAACGGAGAACTCTTCGGCCAACTTTATCAGAAAATCACGCATTTCCCTGGATGGTCTGAACCAGGCCGGGGTGATTCGCCCCTGGAAGTAGGATTCGGCCAGTGCCTCCATAAGGTTTCCATCGCGTGCAACATCATCCCAGTAATATCTTAGGCCTTCAGCAAAGTGTTCAATCACCACGTTTCCGCCGGCCTCCTCCACAAGATTGATGACTTTGCCGTCTCCGTAAGCCAGGGTAGACCCTGTGAGCAATATCCTAGGTCCGGAACGAGGCTGAATCTCCTGACTCTCCATTTCCTCAACCAATGATTCTAGTATCTGTACCATGGCTCTCTTATCAAGCCATAAAGAGGCGTGGAGTAGTCTAATGAAATCTTTCCCGGTTAAGGGTAAAGAGGTCCCCTTTCTTATGGAACTAATCTTCCTAAGAAGTCCTCTCTCCCTGTTACACAAGAGAATGGCCTCATATAATTTCTCTTCGGTAGCCTTTCGCCCTGAATAGTCCTCTATTTTATCTTTCAGAGCGTCAATACCGTTGAGATAATACCTCAATGCCCTTTCTGTCTTTCGATGGGGGACGCCAAACTTAAATATCTTTCCGAGACGGTAGAATTCCCAGGCATCGGCCAGTATCCTGACGTTATTGTCGGTTATGGGGACCACAAACAGGTCGATCAGATCATAGGTGGGCTCTCCCCCCTGAACCTTGAAACCGATCTGAGAACGACAGAAGGTGTCGATCCAGCGGGGAAGATAGGCCCCCGCAATCAGGACGGGTTCGTGTTCGCCACCACGATGGAGACCAACTGGTATGGCATGACAGGCCAGTATGATCTCCTCAGGTACATATCCTCCCGGGTAAAAGCCGACGATCTTATGTCCTTCCGCTTTTACCCGGGAGGATATGTACCTGAGGAGATCATACTG
>JASFEQ010000269.1:0-6297 GCA_050124735.1 Desulfobacteraceae bacterium
AGGTGACTTCTTATACTTCAATGATCGTCAAGGCCAACTGCGGTGGGGTTCATTCCAGATATGGCAATAGGCCTCACCTGGTCATTGGAAGGCTAACCCCGGAGGATGGCAATACCTCTATTAAACCGGGGTCTCATTTGCTCTTAAAATTCTTGCTCACCAATTCATTCTGTGGATTTAAAAGCGAGTATCTTGGTCCTCGCAGTGACGAAGCCGACAGCGAGCTTGTCGTCAGTTTCCCAGAGTCCATCAAGCTTCCTGAAAGGCGGAGACGCAACAGAATCAGTGATGAGATACCGGAGTTCATCAGCGTCGTGCTTAAATCAGGGAAGGGATCCAAAAAAGAGAAGAAATATGAGCTTGCTGTGCTTGACTTTTCAACACAAGGCGTCGGCATACTTGTGAGTGAAAAGGACTCTGAGCTCTTTGAAGCCGTACAAGAAGGGGACCGGCTCGAAGATATGACGCTCTTTGCTCCCCAGACCGTGGTTAAGGTAGACGGGACTGTCAGACACAAGAGCAAGAAACCAGGCGAGGCAGCCGAGGGCCGTTATGTTCTCGGGATTCAATTTGATGAGAACCTGATAGATTTAAGCTCACCCTAGTGCGTCAGGAGGGATAGAGTTCAGAGCCAATAAGGCGCTGCCTTTCAAGATTGTTTAAGGGCTTTTTTGAGGAACTGGCCGGTGTAGGATGTCTTGATCTCTGCAATCTTTTCTGGCGTTCCCGCCCCCACAAGATAACCCCCTTTTTCACCTCCTTCCGGTCCAAGATCGATGATATGGTCTGCTGTTTTTATCACATCCAGATTGTGCTCGATGACTACAACAGTGTTGTTGAGACTGACCAGATAATTTAGCACCTCGAGGAGTTTCTGGATATCTGCAAAATGCAGACCAGTGGTGGGTTCATCTAGCAGATAGAGAGTTCTCCCTGTGCCCCTTTTACTCAATTCCCTTGAGAGTTTTACCCTCTGTGCTTCACCGCCCGAGAGAGTCGTGGCGGATTGACCAAGTTTAATGTAACCAAGTCCCACATCAACTAGGGTCTTGAGTTTGTTTTTGATATTGGGTATGTTTTCGAAAAAGTTGTACGCCTGATTGACGGTCATGTCTAAGACATCAGCAACGTGATTCCCCTTGTATTTGATTTCAAGGGTGTCTCGATTAAAGCGCAGACCTTTGCAAGCCTCACAGGTGACATAAACGTCGGGCAAAAAGTGCATCTCTATCTTGATAATACCATCCCCATTGCAGGCCTCACACCTTCCCCCCTTTACGTTGAAGCTAAATCTTCCTGGCTTGTATCCCCTCATCTTCGAGTCAGGAAGCATTGAAAAGAGTTCCCGCATGTGGGTGAAAACTCCAGTATAGGTGGCGGGATTGGAGCGTGGCGTCCTACCTATAGGGCTTTGATCGATATTTATAACTTTATCAATATGATGAATTCCTTCAATGGCGCTCACTTTCCCAACGTTTGCCTTGGAGCGATAGAGCCTTTGCGCTAAAAAAGGAAAGAGAGTCTCGTTTATCAGACTGCTCTTCCCTGAACCTGAAACCCCGGTCACACACGTGAAAGTGCCAAGCGGTATCTCAACCCGGAGGTTTTTCAGGTTATTTTGTTGAGCCCCTTCGATGAACAGGCTTTTGCCGTTGCCCTTTCCTCTAGACCCAGGGATAGGAATCGAACGCTTTCCCGAAAGATACTGGCCTGTCAAAGAATCCTCATTCTCCATCAATTGCGCGGGGGAGCCTTGAAAGACCACCTCACCACCCTTCATGCCAGCTCCCGGTCCCATGTCTACCACGTGATCTGCAGAAAGAATCGTTTCCGTGTCATGCTCCACAACGAGTACCGTATTCCCTAGGTTTTTCAGATGTCTCAAGTTTTTCAAGAGGAGGAGATTGTCCCTTTGATGTAAGCCAATGGTGGGTTCGTCCAGGACATAGAGCACCCCCGCAAGACCTGAGCCAATCTGGGTGGCCAGTCTGATCCTCTGGTCCTCTCCGCCCGCCAGGGTCGCAGAAGATCGGTTCAGGGTGAGATAGTCAACGCCCACACTTCTTAGGAAACCGAGCCGCTCCTTGATCTCTTTGAGGACTCTCTTGGCAATATCCCTCTCCTTGCGGTCAAGCATCAGATGCTGAAAAAATTCATAAGCCCTTTCGATAGGGAGAGCGGTGATCTCGTGGATAGACTGGTTTCCCACTTTCACGCCCAGACTGATGGGTTTTAACCTTGCTCCCCCGCATACCGGACATGGTCTAATACTCATATATCTCTCTATCTCTTCCCGAATGTGATACGAGTCAGTTTCGTGATAACGCCTATCCAGATTGGGTATAATACCTTCAAAGGGCCGGGTATGGGAGTATCGGCGGTCGTCTTTTTCATAATAAAACTTGATTTCTTCATCTCCTGAACCATAGAGGAGCACTTCCTGCACCTTTTTGGGAAGATCTTTCAATGGCGTGTAAATATCTATCTGGTAATGCTGGCACAAAGAATTGAGCATCTGGGTAAAGTATACGGAATGACGGTTTGCCCATGGAACAATAGCACCTTCCCTCAATGTGAGATTTTGGTCAGGGATAATCAGATCTGGGTCAAAATACCTCTTTGTGCCAAGACCACCACATTCCGAGCATGCACCCTGAGGGTTGTTAAAAGAAAACATCTGTGGCGTTAGCTCAGGAATGCTGATTCCGCACTGGGTGCAGGCCGCTTTTTGGCTGAAGAAAATCTCGCCCGAGTCAATGAGATCCAGAATGGCCTGTCCCCCAGAGAGATTGAGGGTCAGCTCCATGGAATCAGTGAAACGTCTTTTTATACTTTTGTTTATAATGAGACGATCCACGACCACACTTAAGTCATGTTTCTTGTTTTTGTCTAAGACAATATCCTCATCCAACAATTTTACCTGTCCGTCAATTCTGACCCGGGTGAACCCGTCTTTTCGGAGGCGGTGGAGCAGATGGATGTGTGCGCCTTTTCTCCCTTCGATGAGGGGGGCCAAGATCTGCACCCTAGTGCCTTCCCTCATATCCAAAATCTGATCAACAATCTGCTGTGTGGTCTGCGAACTGATTTCTAGACCGCACTCAGGACAGTGTGGGTGGCCAATTCTGGCAAACAGAACCCTTAGATAGTCGTATATTTCTGTAACAGTGCCGACAGTGGATCGGGGATTCTTGCTTGTGGTTCTCTGTTCAATGGAAATGGCCGGTGAAAGCCCCTCTATAGTATCCACATCCGGCTTGTCCATTTGCTCCAAGAATTGACGGGCATAGGCAGAGAGGGATTCCACGTATCGCCTTTGACCTTCCGCATAGATGGTATCAAAGGCAAGGGAGGATTTGCCGGAACCAGAAAGGCCGGTAATGACGACAAGTTGATTTCGAGGGATATCCAAGGAGATATTGTTGAGGTTGTGTACTCTGGCACCCCGTATTTTTATTAATTCATTTATCATTGATGACTGACAAGTGTACTAAAGTGTCTAAAATGCCTAAAGTGCCTAAAGTTGAAGATCTAAGAATCGTCATAATTGTGAGCATACTATCAAATGCAGAGGCGGAGACTCATCCATCTGTCATAATATTTTAGTCACTTTAGTTCACTTTAGGCACTTCAACTTCACAACCCTTTTCCTCTAGCTCTATTTTCAGCCATTTTGACGGCCATTCGGATAGCTGCCTTGAGGCTGGAGGCATCCGCAATGCCAGTTCCGGCTATGTCATAAGCCGTTCCATGATCCACCGAAGTCCGAATGATGGGAAGCCCCAGCGTGATGTTGACCGCATCCGAAAAATGAAGAAGTTTCAGAGGAATCAATCCCTGATCATGATACATGGCTATAACGGCATCAAATGGCCCTGCTGCTGCTCGGTGAAACAGGGTGTCTGCGGGGAGAGGACCCTCCACTTGGCAACCTTCAGACCTGGCTCTTTCAATAGCGGGCCTAATGATCTCATTTTCTTCTGACCCGAAGAGTCCAGACTCGCCAGCGTGGGGATTAAGGGCTGCCACAGCGAGTCGCGGCGTTAGGAATCCAAAATCCAGCTGGAGGGCCTGCCAGGTGATGGTTATGGTCTTGTAAATCATGTCTTCATCCAGGCAGGTCGAGACCTCACTCAGTGCACAATGTATGGTGACAAGGGCCACGCGCAGCCTCTCGCCCGCAAGCATCATGACATAGTCTTCAGTATTTGTAAGATGTGCTATCAACTGGGTATGCCCTTCAAAAAGGTGACCGGCCTCGTGCATCAGGGCCTTGTTAATTGGGCCCGTGACTATGGCCCCTAATTCCCCATCTTGCGCCATATCTACTGCTCTGATGATGTATTTCACCATCGCTTTTCCACCTTCAACAGTCGGTTTCCCTGGAATGATGGATTCCCTTTCCAGGTGGGAGATGGCCATAAGTTCTATGGCTCCTGATTTGCTTTCAGCTTCGGAAGGCCTCGAGATTTCTTTTATGGGCTTTTGTCTCAGCCCATCAATATCCACCGATAGCGCACCCGGATCTCCCAATACCACCGGATGACAGATTTCATAAATACTTGAATCTGAGAGTGCTTTTATAATAATTTCAGGACCAACCCCAGAGGGATCGCCCATGGTGATTCCTATGATGGGACGGGTGCTCAAGTTTTTTACTCCTAGAGAAGAAATATGGAGAAATGAAAATTATCTTTCTTTAGGGTAGAACTGTCAATTGTAATTGAAGCCCCCTGATCACCAGCAAGGCATCATCTCCCCGCCGAGACGGGATCTAAGCGGCGTTGCCTTCGATCGCTCCTCCCCCCGCCACCCGCCTTCGCGAGTGCAGGCTTCGCGGGGGCAGGCTTGCGGCGTATTGCTCCATACGCCTCAGTCGTCGCTCCTCGGTGCCCCCGCTTTTAGCGGGATTTCGCAAGGCTCAACTTGCAGGTGATACCTTGCTCGCGATCAGGAAGGCTACATAAATTGCTGATATCAGTGTTGATATCTAAAAACAAAGGAAATTCAGGAGGAGCATGGACGACCGAAAAAAAGAAAAACTAGGCATAAAGGATATGAAGAAAGATAGCTGGATAGTCAAGGTCTCCCCTGAGATGACGGCTCCCAGCCTAAAAGATAACAGAGGCGATGTGGACCGATTGCTTGAGGGGCTTAGAAAGGCACTGGATGGGGGCGATGTGAGCATAGATTTTAGGCTTGCCAAAAGGATTCCCTCAACGCTGAGAGAATATGGATATGCGGTCCAGGCGGTTCTTTACAAGGGCACATATTCTTGGCATTTGGTGGAGCTTTTCCCTCCAGAGCTGGACGATCCCATCTATGGCTTGGCTGTGGATTTGGGCACCTCAACGGTAGTGATTCGACTTTTGGATCTTATCACTGGTGAGATCAAAGATGAGACCTCTTTTCTCAACCCGCAGGTGGAATTCGGCCAGGATATTCTGGCTCGAATCCATTTTGCATCAGAAGAAGGAGGGCTGGGAAAATTACAGAGACTCCTCATAGAAAGGCTCAATGAGGAAATCTCGCAACTGACCCAAAAAAATAGTATCAAAACAATCTCACTGGTGGGTATGTGCATATCAGGAAATACGGTCATGACCCATCTGTTCCTCGGACTGGATCCTTTCTGGATATGTCGAGAACCCTATATCCCTGCCATGAACAGACCGGACCTGATAAAGGCGACTGAGCTCGGCGTTGTGATCAATCCCGAATCTCCGGTGATGGTTATCCCCAACGTGGGCAGCTATTTCGGGGGTGATTTGATCTCGGGGATCCTGGCCTCGGGTATGACGCATCAAGATGAAATTTGCATTTTGGTGGACGTGGGAACCAACGCGGAAGTGGTCTTGGGTAACCGAGAGTGGCTTATGGGCTGTGCAGGGGCAGCTGGACCTGCGCTGGAGGGCGGGGTGGCACGCATGGGTATGATGGCTGGGCCTGGCGTGATAGACAAGGTGATTGCTGATCCTGAGACGGGTGAGTTTCGGATAAGGACCATTGAAAACAAGTCACCGGTAGGCATATGCGGTTCAGGACTGATCGATCTGGTGGCCCAGCTTTTTTTGGCGGGACTGATCGATTTGCGGGGCAAGTATGTGGAGAGCAAGTGTGGGAAACGCCTAAGAAAAGTGGATGGGGTGAATCATTTCATTCTGGTTTCTTCTCAAGATTCGGGCACAAGAAATGCGTTGACCCTGAGTCAGCCGGACATTGATGCACTAATTCGCTCCAAGGCCGCCATGTACACCATCCTGACCACCATCACCCGTATGATAAATGTTTCCATAG
>JASFEQ010000270.1:0-6262 GCA_050124735.1 Desulfobacteraceae bacterium
ACCGCGTGGCTTAGTATTATGTACATAGGCAGCCTGGGTGGAGAGGTAAAGATAAACTTCACTGGCAATGGGATTGAGGAGGCTTCCGACACTTTTGGACCGATTGACATCGGCGGCTTTCCCACAAGTGTGATGAATAGACTCATAGAAATAGATGAGCACACGACCTCTACTCTTGAAGAGATGATCGATCACTGTGAAGATAAATTTGAGAGCAGCGGCCAAAGGCGCGGCAAACTGGTACGGTGTATTGCGTGGACGACAGGAGAGCTCTGTAGAGCAGGAGACATCACAAAAAAAGAGAAGAGGGAACTCCGAAGGTTCGCGGCGAGGTTAGAATGGCAGACAATTATCGAAAAAATGAAGGCGCGAAGGAAGTCAGGCGAGAGTTCGAGAGGAAACCGCAGATTTTGGTGGTGTCGTCGTCATTAGATAAATCGGTTCCTTACTACCCCAATTTTCTCCACTGATAGAATTTAAAGGCAGGGTCAGAAATGGCCCTGCCTTTTTTACGTCTTTCAGAATGTCCCCAAAGAGCCATTCAAGACGCGAATCATGCGCAGCCCTCCCACACATTCCATCATTTCCCATCATAGTCCGTTGACTGTCATCCTTGCGCTGTTGTAGTAAGAATGATGATGGAACTCTTTCAACCAGAAGTGCCGGCCGATGAATGTCCCATTCCGGAATCTTTTCGAGCCAGCATCAAAATTACGCTTTTTGTGGCCTGGCTCTTTTACCTCACATTCGTCGGCCGGATCATTTTTGCCCCATTAATGCCCAGCATTGAAACAGATTTGGGGATAAGCCACAGCCAGGCAGGCACATTATTCCTGATGATTTCCCTTGGGGTGTTCTGCGGGCAGATCGGTTCCGGGTTCTTCTCCTCAAGAATTTATCACAGAGGGACACTGACGGTCTCGGCATTGGTCATAGGGGTGTCGATGGCGCTCTTTTATTTTGCCCGCTCCATCCTGGCCGTTCGAATCCTGATGTTTTTCGCGGGCGTCGCTGGCGGACTCCATATACCGTCGGCGATCGCCACCATAGCCGCAGAAGTCCGGCGAGAAGACTGGGGAAAAGCGCTGGGGGTACATCAGACAGCACCTCCGTTGAGCTTCGTCTCTGCGCCATTAATGGCGGCCTTGCTTATCCCCTGGTTCTCGTGGCGCAGTATTCTAGTTATGTGGGGTGCCTTGTCCTTATTATCTGCTTTCGTCTACCTGGGTTCTCGTCAAGGAGGCCATTTCCCCGGTCAGCTACCGAGGCCTGGTATCGTTAAATCCATAATCAACAGGTCCTCCTTTTGGATTATGGTGGGGCTTTTTGCCATGGCCATTGGGGGGACTTTCGGTTTGTACACCATGCTCCCCCTCTTCCTGATCAACGAAAGGGGGATGGACTTCACGTGGGCCAATACCCTGCTGGGCCTGTCTCAAATATCGGGTCTTTTTGTGGTTTTTTTGTCCGGCTGGATCACTGACCACATCGGCCAGAAACGGATGATGACCTTCGTGCTGTTGAGCGCTGGGGTCCTCACCATATTCATTGGTACTCTTGGCGGGGGATTCTTGGTGGTGTTGATTTTTTTGCAACCCGCATTTCTCACCCCATTCTTCCCGGCCGCATTTGCAGCCCTTTCCCGCATCGCCCCACCCCACATGCGCAGCGTGGCGACGGGTATGGCCATACCCTCGGCCTTCGTTATTGGCGGTGGCTTTATTCCAACCTTTCTGGGTTACACCGGCGAGACCTACACCTTTTCCACAGGCATCAGGGTTGTGGGGGCTTTAATGATGTCGGTCACCATTTTGGTCACGTTTCTCAAGCTCGGCCAATATGACGCTGAGGAGGGGTGCTAAAGGGGTTGATCATCGGCTGAAAAAAGATATCAGTCTTTAGCTTTTTTTGCCTTTCTATTAGAGCGCTTGTCTGTTGCTGGCTGCAGCTTTTCTGGTTGCAACTTTTTACGCAGTTTCTCACAAACGCTACACTGCCCTTCAATCAAACCATGCATACACCTACTTATCACGAGCGCTTTCCTTTCCATCCCAAGACACCCAGGAGATGTCCTGAACTGAAAAGCTCAGGCTAATGGGATGTTTGGCTTATTAAATTGAAGTTAAGAAGGGTATCACAATTGTCAAGATAAAGGAAGAGGAAACTTTGTTGATTCCGGTTATAAAGAAGACAGGTTCAGGATGGCTGAAGGCCTCTGGCCATCCATTATCGGGTCATGTCTGTTGTCAGGCTAGAGTTCCGTAGACTCGTCAGAGGATGCTTCGCCCCGTCTTTCCACCACGGGAATGGCGAGCTTCTGCGACCGTCTCAAGTTGTAGAAATCCACATCTGGGTTATATTTCTTCACCAACCAGAGAGGTAGTTTGAACACTTCGTTGCAGAGTGTCCAGATGCTATCACCGTTCTTGACCCGATAGATCTGCACAGACTCGATTTTGTAGGCACTGAAAAAGTCCTCTTGAAGCTCTTGGTGAAATTCTATCCGGGCCTGTTCAAATTGTTCCCTGGAGACTTTATCCAGTGGAATTTTGACTTTCTGATGGATTCGTAGCAGCTTGCCATAAGGAAAGCCATTCAACCGCCGGATCGCCCAGGTGGGAACGCCCAGCCAATCCGCATAATGCCCCAGTGTTTCTTCCAGCTCCACCCGAATAACGCCAATCTGCCTCCCATCCTCAGTCATAACATGCTGTATTTCCAGGTTGCCCACGACAATGGCCGGGGTGACTGGCAAATCAGAAGCATTCGTCTTTCCCTCGAACAGGGACGGCTTATTTTCAGGAGGGATGACGGCGACCTCTCTTGGCTGGGCCTGGCTTGCAGAGGCGAGTTGAGGGGAGATCTTAGGCGTGCTCTCTACCCTCTCAAGCTTCTCACCAGGCAAAGGGAGCCGCAGGTTCTGATTGATATAGATTGTGGCCCTGGAATCCAGATTGTTGGCCATGATCAGGTCAGAGACCTTGAGTCCGTGCATATGCGCAATTTCACCCACCGTATCCCCCCGCTTTACGCGATAGAAGCGGCTCGGTTTCTGGTGAAGCCTGTAGAGGCTCTCCAAAATTTCGGCAGAGGCAACCTGTTTTCCCTCCACCGAATCGGCCGGTAAACGCAGTGCATATCCCTTTGGCACATATTTCTGATTCTTTAGCACCGGCCGACGCAGAGCGGGATTCAACCTTTGGATGGTTTCCATGTCCACTTGAAAATGGCGGGACAGGTCGGTAATGGTGGTATAACCCTCCAAAAGTACTTCTCGCGTGTCAAGCGGCTTGTCCAGCTGGAGCAGGCCGAAATATCGCCCATAGTTTTTTGCCACCTCTCGGGCAGCCAGAAATTCGGCATAGAAATTCCTGGAGGCAAACTTAAAGCGCCTTCTCCTGTAATGCTTGAAAATTTCCTCATAGCTGTCCTTGGCTCTCTTTGCCCGCAGCATACCCGTGACGCCATGATTATAGGCGGTAATGGCCATGGGCCAGTTTCCCAGCTTTTCGTAATTCTGCTTCAGCAATTTTGCCGCAGCCCTTGAGGATAGCATGGGATCCCTTCGTTCATCCATGGCATAGCCAATCGTCATGAACCTCCTGCCGGTTGAGCGGGTGAACTGCCAGATACCCGCAGCACCGAATTTGCTATAGGCCTCGGGATTAAAGGAAGACTCCACGTGAGGCAGGTAGGCGAGATCTTCAGGCAGACCTTCTGAGCGAAAGATTTCCTTAATCTCGTCAATGTAGGCGCCGGAACGAATGAGTCCTTTCACAAAGCGATCCCTCTGGCCAATCTGGCAGCGGATATTGTACATCGCCTTTCTAAAATCGGCAGGACCCGCATTGGGCCCGAAAAGGCCCGCTATGATTCTTGCTTCTGGGTCCTGCGTGGAAGAATTCTTCGCCAGTTTACTCAAAATCCTTTTATATTTCTTCTTGGCTTTTTTTATCCGTTTCCTGTTTACCTTCCTGGACCCGTGCTTTTCAGGTGGCCATAACTCAATGACATCATAGATAATATTCAAATTGTTGCTGTCATGGATAATGCCCTCTGCGGTCGAATAGTTACTGTAGGCCTCTATCCAGAAAAGGACATTGGGTTCGATGCATGGATAAGCGGGAAAGAGTTCCGAGGCAGCAGATGGGGCCCCGAATAGAAGCAAGCTGCCCAAAATAAGCAGAACCATGGTTTTGGATATGAGATGGTGGATTTTCATGACAACAACTCTATGTGGGTCATGTAGATTGACAAATGTTCAGTCTTTTTAGGGTGTAATCTAAAATAATAAGCAAGATTTGTACCGATATTCAGTAAGCAAGATATATCAATAAAATACGGGGCCTTACATAGAAACGGATCTGCCGGGCCCTCGGGAAGTCTGACAAAAAATGTTATAATGGGCCAATATGGACATTTTTTGTACAGGGTCAAAGGAAGGCTTCTTGCCTTAGAACCGGTGGATCTAGAGGGCGGTGTGAGCTCTTTGCGCTTGACAAAAGGTGGCCTGCGTATAGGTATATAATGAGGCTGCCGGAAAACGCCCATCTGCCATTCGACAAGCTCATGGCCCTGAGCAAAGCCGAAGGGCTGCGTTACCCTTATCCCTCGTCACTGCGGCGTACTTCTATGTACGCCTCATTCCTCGGGATTTCGGAAGCCTTGCATATGGACATTTTCCATCAGCCTCTCAGAAGCCGGTTTTTCGACAGTCTTAATTGCGTTTTAAACTGCGGAGGGAGCTTGCGAACCCTACCAGAATAGGGGATTGATTTCTTAGAATTGGGCATCAGGTATCCATATTTGATGAGGTCTGCTTTGTATGGAGTCTTTGGTCATGGCCAAAATGCATCCTGAAGATATCGAGGGTTATGCGCATGCCACTGATGGAGAGAAACAAGTCTTTCGATTTCTAAAGGAGGCGGCGAGACCTGACAAGGATTTTATCTGCTGGTATGAGCCTCCCATTGGGGCCAAAGGAAAAGAGCCCGACTTTGTGCTCTTGTGTAGGACGCTCGGACTCTTGGTCCTCGAAGTAAAAGACTGGTCCAGCGCACAAATCATCTCATACACGCCGGAGGAATTCAAAATCCGGGTGAAAGAAAAAACAAGGAAAAAGAGGAGCCCAGACAAACAGGCCAAAGGATACGTGAACACCCTGATGGAAATGTTAAAAGAGGTTCCGGAATTTGTGGCTGATATGGGCGCACACGCGGGAGGGTTAAAGATTCCCATAGGAAGGATGGTCATCTTTCCTAGAATGGGCCGTGACGAGTTTTTCGACAGGGGTCTTCAGTGGCTCATCCCCATGGAGCGGGCCGTGGTGAAGGAGGATCTCGCTTCGGACGGACAGATCCTGTGTGATGAATCGGGGGGGAAGTTCAAAGAGAGGATTTCAGGTGCCTTTCCATTTCGGTATATCGGACTCACCCCAAAAGAGATTGATAAACTCCGTTCCTTGATCTGGCATGAGTCCCAAATCAAGCTGCCGCTTCGCAAGGGATCAGGAAAGCGCAGGTTCCAGCGAGAGGTTCAGGCACTTGATGAAGCACAGGCAAGGCTGGCTAGGCGTTTAAAGTCCGGGCACCACATCATCAAAGGCCCTCCAGGCAGCGGCAAGACCCTGGTTCTGGTCCATCGATGTTGTCACATTCACAAATATCACCCCCAGAAAAACAATATCCTCCTGGTCTGTTACAACATTGCACTCGTGAGCTACCTCAAGAGGCTCATCCAGGAGAAAGGGATAGGTGTGGGCAATGGGGGAATTCATGTTTCCCATTACTACGAGCTCTGTTCAAAGATCCTGGGAGAACCCGTCCAGTATGAGAATGAGGACAACGAGTACTATGACATGATTGTGGAGGAAAGCATTTCCAGGGTTGCTAAAGGGGAGAGTCGCCTTGATCATTTTGATGCCATCCTCATTGATGAAGGGCAAGATTTCAGCAATGAGATGCTTAAGACGTTGTTGGGCATACTTCGGTCAGGCGGAGATCTGGTCATAGCCCTGGATTCGTATCAGGACCTTTATAGCCGAAGAGGCTCATGGAAGTCCCTGGGTATACAGGCGGTGGGCAGGACAAGCTACTTGGGCAAAGTATATCGAAACACAACCGAAATCTTTGATTTCACCCAGCGGTTTATTGGCGAAACAGAAAAACTTGAGAAGCAACTCGCCCTTCTCCCAGATGATCATGCCTTGCATGGAGACCTACCAGAATTGTATCAGTTTGCGGATTATGACAGGGTAGAAGAC
>JASFEQ010000271.1:0-6244 GCA_050124735.1 Desulfobacteraceae bacterium
ACTTTTCCCATTTTTCTAACCTCCTTATCCACCTGGATAGATTTCTCTTGATCAGTTTTCGATCCATAAAGATCTAATTCATAGTCCCATGACACCGTGGACTTGAACTTTACCCCAATTTCCTTTTGAGTCACCCAGGCAATTTCTCCGGTGATTCTGCGATTTCCCTGAGAAATGGGGTGTCGGAAAACCATTGTAACTTCCTCTCCCACCAAAAAGGACCTCCCATTGGCAATCAATGCGCCTCCACGACTTATGTTTAAGATAAAACCTCTGAATACGCGCCCCTTCAACGTGTAGTCCACTAGGATATTACAGGCCTCCCTAGGATGCCTCCTCCTTTCTATCTTCGAAATGGGGGCTTCCCTGTGGGGCCTGATCACTTTCCAACAGCGCGGAAAAAGTATGCGAAATTCTAACATGGAATTAATTAGGGCAACAGATAAGGAATGTTAAATCAATCCACACAAATAAGACAGACGAATTGAGAGGTCAACAAAAATCAGATTTAGAGGGAAACGTGGAGGTGAAATGAGATGAGGCACAAGGTCATCTGGAAGTGTGTTTTTCCACAGTATTTCAGTATATTGTGAATCCCTCAGCACGATCCTGAATTCATATTGAGCGTAAAAATGCTGAGAAACAAGGGATGGAATCCACTCTATTGTATATCCTCCACCTCGAGGTTCTTTGGTGGGCCTGGAACAGCAAAATTGAAGTGTGCAGTAATCTCTGTAATGTGGGATTCATTTCCAGCTGTGTTAACAGCGGAGACGCCCAGTGTGAAGTCTGCGGACTCTAGGGGAAATGAAGGGACATCATCAGGAAGAATAACTTTGGTAACATTACCGAGGTCAATATGATATGAATCGTAATTCACTCCGCCCCGTTTAGACCAATAAAGCCTGTAGTTTGACACATTGAGGCTTGCAGAAGCTTGCCAGCGGACTATTTTCTTTTTAATCTTCCCTGTTTTTATCGCTTTATTCGTCATAGGAATGGATTCTTCCTCACCGGATTCTAAATCATAACACTCTATGTCATGCCTCTTCAGCGGAATTGGCTTGGCTCTGGCCCCCATTCTTAGAGCGCTGGCCCGCTCCATGGGTTTTTTGTTCTGCTTTACATAGGTATCCACAGGAAAAAGGGGAATTTGTTTCAAGAAAGCCTTTCTGATTTTGGCCGGGAACAGCCCTACGCCCTCCTCAATGATAAATTTGACGGCATCCATCTGCTGAAATTTTTCTCGGTGCGGCCTATCATTTACCATGGCCACATAGACGTCAATCAGGCTTATGATCGAGGACAGCTCGTAGATCTCTGCAGCGCTCAGCCCATGAGGATAACCAGAGCCATCTGATCTCTCATGCACTTGAAAGGCGACTTCCGCTAACCACTGATATCTCTCTCCCATGCGGGCGAGGATCTCATAGCTGCTCTTGGGATGTCCTCTAACCATTGCCATTTCTTTGTCGCCAAGTTTTCCTTTTTTCTGCAAAATACTTTCCGGTATTTTGTACATGCCTACATTTTCCAAGAATGCTGCAAGACCTAACCCTAAGAGCGTTCTGAGGTTGTAATTCATTGCCCTTCCAACCATCAGAGATATGAATGTAACCTCCACATTATGGACCACCAATTGCTCGTAATCGCCCGGTGCAAATATTGCATACCCATACAGTTTATCTTCAAGATCCTCATTGAGTATATAGTGCAAATCAGAAAGAATGGGAGAGGGGTTTATTCCTTGATTAAACCTGACCCTATCCCGAATATTTGTCGCCCTCTCAATAAATTTCTCGTAGTAGATGATGACATTTGAACTGGATTCTTCTATGGCCGAGGAGGCAGGGGGCATCTGATTATCACTCAGCATCCCTGTAATTTGAGAATCGCTCGCTCCCCCATCTTCACCGCTAAACGTTGTTTCAAGAGGTTTCATCCCGAATATCTTCTTATCCTTGAGTTTTATGAAATTAGAAAATCGCACCATCTTTCATAATATCCTCTATGATCTGCGGATCGATCACTTTTGCCTGCATGCTGAATCCGATCAAAAGGGATACATCACACAGGTGGTTGATCATCCTCGGCACCCCTTTGGTAATCTCATAAATCGTTTCAACCGCCTCTGAAGTAAACGCATTCTCTTCCCTGCCAGCCCTGTTCTGTCTGAAATTGATATATTGAACAGTGTCCTCGTGGTCAAAGGGCTTTATATAGTGCCGTATCGCTATCCTCTGGTTTAATTGTTCAATATTTCTAATCTTCTCATTCAGCTCGGGCTGTCCCACAAGAATCACGGTAATCAAAAAACGACCATTCAATTGAAAATTGAGCAGAAGCCTTATTTCCTCAAAAGCCGAATCGCTGAGTACTTGGGCCTCATCAACGATCAAGAGTGTCTCTCTATCCGTCTTCATATTTTCCAGCATTTTATCATTTAATAATCGAAGACATTCAACTTTCGTATTAGGTACATGAGGCCAACCAAACTGATATAACACTTCCTGCAAAAACTCCAAAGGTCCAAGTCTGGGGTTGACCACAAGCCCTATATCGAACTGCCCGTCGGAGAGTTCCTGCACATAGACCTGTGTCAGAGTGGTCTTGCCACACCCTATATCGCCGGACAACATGGCACATCCCTTCCTCATCTTTGCAGCATATATAAGGCGGATTAACCCCTCTTCATGGGTTTTGGAGAGGAAGAAAAAATCAGGATCAGGCGCATTTTCGAAGGGAAATTTGCGGAGTCCCCAATATTCTAGATACATAGAAAATCCAAAGGAGGTTAGTTAAAACTCGATTCTACCCGAAGTATACTATTTGTCAATCATGCAGTTACTCAAAAAACCGGCACCAAATGCGATACCTATAATATGTGTGAGTAGTGGGTTAAAGGGTGTAGTAGCTTAGACTGCGCAATTAAGGAACTGTACACATAAATCTCGATTTTTCCAAGGATTCAAATTAGTTATTGAAAATCAACAGGGAATGGGTTAGACTACCATAAAGCGCAAATTAGACAGCGTGGGTAGAGTGAAAATAAATAGGTATGGCTATATGCCTATCACAACAGACAAGAATTTGATTAGCAGCAAGGATTTACTGGAAAAAACAGGGATTTCCAGGGCCACCCTTAACAATTATATCAAGGTGGGTATCATCCCAAGACCTATTGTCCTCGGACCGAGTAAAGGCATGCGAAAAGTGAGCAGAATCGGATACTTTCCCCGAGCGGCGGTGGAGCGGGTTGAAATTGTGAAGGTCTTAAAAAGGGAAGGCCACTCAATGCAGGATATTGCAAAAAGATTCAGGAACTTACCTGAGACCCAACCCCTGGACAGGATAACTGAGGTATCCGGTGAACAGCCTGAACTAACCCTTGAGGACATCTCATCTCCGGCCTACCTGATAAACTACAACTTCGAGATAGAATGGATAAACCGCGAAGCGGAGCTAACACTTTTTGCGCAGCAGCTGCGTCTTGTCAGGGATCTGCAATCAAGAAATATCTTCAAAGTGCTTTTTAACTGGGAATTTCATAATCATGTACAAAATTGGGAGGATTTGCTCGGTTTTCATATGTCATTCGCAAAGTCTAGACTTTCAAGGGCATGGATTGAGCAGCTATTCACCGGAATTTCCGAAACACAGTCTAGCCTCTTGAAGCAAATATACGACGGGGTTCCAACTTTCTCCCAACAGGGTCCTAAATTTACCAACATTGAACTCTCGTTAGCGGATGGAACCACTCACCCCTATAGTGTCCATACGATGTTCTTCAAAGAGGGTATTTTATTTGTCTATGCCTCTGCGGGTTCAGAAAGGCTTTCCTTTGAACCGGTTGGGCTTTTCATCAGAAGTGGTATGAACATTTCTTCCATAAGGGAGAGTCAAGGATTTTCCTCAAACTCAAAAGCACCAGGGAAAGGGGTCACTGAGCAGAAAGCGCTAAGAGGCCCCACAAATGAAAATGGGGGAGGGGAAAATGGCTTTGAATAAATTGGAAAATGTTTTTTCAAAACGAGTCAGGCCTTATGATTCTATTTCAAAAAATGAATTGCAATTTCGGCCCCTGGTATTCCGGCGCCAAGATCTGACCCGTGCTCTGGAAAGCGCCCAAACTATAAATCAAGAAGGCCTGAGTAATATGCTGAACTACGCCCATTTTTCAGGGAAACATGTACTCGTCCACCTTCGCCACTCCAAGTTTAAAGAAAATATCCTTTTGCGCGCCCATCCTGATCCTTTCATTGGCAGGGAACTTATCTGTAGATGGGTCGATGGGCAACTCCAAGCCCTTAACCTGAGGAATTACGAAGTTTCCCATATCATCATTGATGATGGTCGGTCCATGATACTGGCTCCAATCCAATTAAATGAGATTAGCGGAAACTACCTGAAAGTTCGCTTGCCAGAGACGAGTTTTGCCGTGGGCCTGAGGCAGACTAGACGTTATTCCTGCAGGGACGTGAAAGCCGAGTTATTTCAGAGCGGTTTTTTCGCCAAGGGTGAACTATTAGATTTTAGCCCGGTAGGATTCCGGATCAGAGTCAGTTCCAAACCTTCCCATTCGTTTCATTGGTTCAATTCAGATGAATTGGTAAATATTCATTTACGTCAAGGAGAACAGATTTTATTTTCTGGCACCTGTCGATGTGTCCGCCAACAGGGCGATTATTTGGACAGGGAGATTGTTTTGGCCCCAGTTATTGAAAAGATTAACCGATTCAAAAAAGCACGCATCCGAAACCTTCGCCAACAACTGACGCCACAACCTACTATTATCTTCGTTCATCCTTTTCTGAAAAGAAAGGTCCAAATGGAGGTTTATAATATTTCCACCTCCGGCTTTTCCGTCTGTGAGAGCGCCGATGAAGGCGTACTCATGCAGGGTATGATTATCCCCGAACTGACGATCGACTTTGCCGGCGTAAATGAAATGAAGTGCATGGCTCAAGTCATTCACCGTTCAGAAGAAAACAAGAAAAATATCCGATGCGGTTTTGTTATCCTGGACATGGATATTAGTTCGTACAGTCGCCTCACTCACATCTTAAGCAAGGCATTGGACGGTCATGCTTATATCTCTGACGAAGTGGATATGGACGCCCTTTGGGAGTTCTTTTTCGATTCGAGCTTCATTTATCCCATGAAATATCGTCTTATCCAGCCCCAAAAAGAAAGTCTGAAAGAGACTTATCGGAGGGTTTACCAAGAAAGACCAGAGATTGCGAGGCATCTCACATACCAAAGGAATGGGCGAATCTATGGTCATATATCCATGGTGAGAGCGTACGAAAGAACCTGGATGATTCACCACTATGCTGCCAAGGCTATTGATAACAAACGCGCCGGTTTTATATTGCTGAAGCGACTCATGCATTATTTGAATGAAATGTGTTGTCTGCCCTCTGCGAAAATGGACTACGTAATGTGTTATTTCCGGCCTCAGAACAAATTTCCAGATCGGATTTTTGGTAGTTTTGCCAGGGCCCTGAACAATCCTCAGGGTTGTTCAATGGATCTCTTCAAATATGTTCCTTATTCAAGCCTTTCATTAAGTACGGAACTCCCGAAGGGATGGTTGCTGAAGCCATCTTCAGCACAGGATCTGTGGGAAATGAATCGGTTTTACACTCATTACTCCAATGGTTTGTTTCTGGACGCTTTGGGCCTTGGGCCAGAGCATTCTGGGGACGAATCCTTGGAAGAGGTCTATAGTAGATTAGGTTTTCTAAGGAGATTGAAGGTTTATTCCCTAATTTACAGGGGTAGACTGAATGCTGTTCTGATCGTCGATCAGTCAGACATGGGATTTAATCTGAGTGAACTGTTAAATTCCATAAAGATTGTGGTGATAAACCCGGAAGGCCTACCCTGGAATATTCTATCGATTGCAATCGGCCGGTTAACATCGGCGTATCATATGGAGAGGGTTCCCATTCTGTTTTATCCTTTTCACTATGCGGAAGCCAGTAATGTCCCTTATCAAAAGCAATATCAGGTATGGATTCTCAATGTCCGTTTCGGGGATGAATACCTGCATTACATGCAGCAGAAGTTCAAAATGAGTTATGAGCAGCGCTCCGCCGGCCTCCGCAGCTAACCTGTATAAAGAGCTTCTCTTGTGAAGAAACACCTCACCATGTGCCTTCTTGCTTCTGACGGGATGGCATTAGACCCCCTTCTGGCACTCTCATATCCTGACCAGTATATATTTCCAGTCTCTTACTGT
>JASFEQ010000272.1:0-6199 GCA_050124735.1 Desulfobacteraceae bacterium
CTCTCCTCAACAAATGAATTCCATTGCCCGCAATCTGGGCATCGTCCCATCCACTTTGCAGTCTGGTATCCGCAACTCTGACAGACAAAAACAAATTTGCTCTGTTTACCCATAACAGATCTTGCCCGCGCTTCACTTCCCTACACGTTTAGCGACACCAATACCCCAAGCCAACAACCCTCCCTGGCCTAATCCGTCTTGATGCGCAAGGACCATCCCGAAAGTATTCGGGACTTGAGGATCGCTTCGCTTGAGGAGCACTTCGTTTGAGGAGGTTTTTGTTTTCAGTTTACCTCAAGGCCCGAAGGGCCGATCCTCGAGGTCGGCAGACCGCTCCTACAGACCTTTAGGTCGCTCCTCGGACGAAGTGGTCTTTTTTATTCCCTCCATTTTACCACTTCGCTTAAAGGTGCTCTTTCAGATCTGGCGGTGTTAATCGGATCGTCCGGATCTCTGTAGCCGACGGCAATTCCCACCACCACATCCTTCTCCTCAGGTATGTTAAGCTCCTCTTTGATATCATCATCGAAGGCGGTGATAAGACCGATCGGGCAGGTGCCCAAACCCAAGCCATGAGCGGTCAGGACCAGATAACCGACAGCAATCCCCACATCCGTTAACCGGGCCTTTGAATGAACCTGGTCAATGGTCAGGATGATCGCTGTCGGCGCATGGTAAAAGTTGCAACTCCCTTCATTGATGAAGTCCTGAAATTCCGTATTGGCCGGGAGCGTTGGGAGCATGCACTGAAGAAGATCTCTCTGCCTCTCAACAAATTGCTTGGGAAGCGGCTTCGTACCACCGGGCCCACAGGAGATGTTTCTCTCTTTCATGCGCTTCACGAGAACCCTGCTCAGACGCTTTCGCTCTTCGCCAGAAACCACGACGATTTCCCATGGCTGTATGTTGATGGCGGATGGCGCCTGGGTTGCAAGAGCGAGCAGTCTTTCAAGGGTTTCCTTCTCTACAGGCTTGTCCAGGAAACCCCGGGTGCTTCTTCTTTCTTGAATAGCTTCAATGACGTCCATATCTAAACCTCTCATGATCAGTTCTCAGTTTCACCCCAGAGACACCCGCCGTCGCTAGAGCTATGGCGCGGCAAGCTGAGGACACAGATGACCACATAAACTTTCTATATAAAAGCTTTAATTTTATCAATGCAAATTCCTGCCATCCAAGGGCCTGAGACCTGCCCATGGCACCCCTCTGCTTTCCACTCAAAAATCAAAAAGCAGCCAAGTGTGAGCGGCTTGCGAAGCCCTCAGAGCCTGACAAAGAGAAGAATTTGACAAATTTTGTCAGAATTAAATAGAAAAAAGACGCTTTTTGCTTAAGATTTCAGCTTTAAACCCAAGCGTTTTCACGATTTACGATTATCGCCGTTATCTTGTTGATATAACTATCATTTATATGGACTCATTAATGCAATGGGTTCTCTGGTAAGTTGACAAATATATTGATTTAAGTATATAATAACATTAGAAAATTCGCAGAGCAGGGCAAGGCGTGTTAACCAAGTATGCCCATCAGCACAAGAAAGGAGCAGATTACAACTTTTGACCTGTAATGAAAACTGGTTCGGAGATTGAAACGTCATCTTTTATGACATCTCCGGAAAAACTCATCAATTCCCGTTGGCCGGTGCCGAAACTTCCACGTCGGGTCCAGAAGGCCTGATTTGATGTCAGCCTGGTCCCAAATTTAAGGAATCTATTGAGAAAGGGGCGAGCAGCGATACGTAAAAGCCTTGCATAATTCTGGGTGGGTCTCCTCGAAAGGAGGTTCCTATGGAAAACGACACAGGCAAACCAGAGAGCGTTGGTGCCAAGCCCAAACCACATGATCCACACACGGAGATCAAAGACCATCTTGCCAAATTTCTCCTCTCCCTGATCCAAGCCTTTCTTCGGACAGGCTATTACACAGCTGATCATCCCCAATCAAAAAGCGCCAAGGAAGGTCTATTCGAAGATTTTCAAAACCTTTTAGCCCAAAAATACGAGTTGACCTTCCTCGTTTGTGAGCTTCCTGAAGGAAAAAAGATCTTGATCGAAGGCATGTTTCCAGAGCCTCAGGAACTCAATGCGATCATGCTCCAGGGGATGGCAGAGATGTATGCCCCCAAATTTGTCACTTTCCTCGAGCGAAAAGATCTGATCAGCCTGACCCTCAAAGCGGCTATGACCTGGACTGAGTTCAACAACTTCATCGACTTGGTGGGTGAACCGACTTTTGCCGACACTCTGGAAAGAAGCGACAAAGAACGATTTATTCAGGCCTTGAAAGAGAGAGGGATTCTCAATATATCATACATCTTTAATGAAGAGCTCTTAGCCGGGGACCGTGATATCCCGTGGCGATCTCAGGTTGCCCTCTCCCGCCTCAGGAAAGATTTCAAAATGATCCCCATGTATCAAGATTTGGACCAAAAGGGCATGAAAAGAGTTAGAAGGCAAATCATTCAGGACGTGGTTCGACCGATGCAGGCCGCGGAAGTCATCTACCCTATTGTGGCGAACAGTGATCTTGCCGAAACCGAAGAATTCAAAGAATCTGAGATTGACGAAGAAATGATTGCCTGTCTGTCTGATGAACTTCTCTACCAAATATCCCGCACGTTCCTAGAGGAGTCTATTGGAAAGAAGGAGGCGGATTTCAATCGAGAGAAATCAATTAGGCTAGCCAAACAGATTGCCTCTTCGTTAAATTCTAAGGAGATTAAAGGGAGAGAGGAAATTCTCGAAGCGTACTACAAACATGACCTGATCCCTATTAATGAACTGCCAGAAGCGATACAGCGCAGGATAAAAAAGAAGCGGGAAATAGATAAATTCCTTCAAAGAACCGACTTCTATTTGAAAAAGTTTGACGAAATTCAAGATGCACGAAAATATCTTCGATTTGCTCATTCT
This sequence comes from Desulfobacteraceae bacterium, assembly GCA_050124735.1. Classification (GTDB taxonomy): domain Bacteria; phylum Desulfobacterota; class DSM-4660; order Desulfatiglandales; family HGW-15; genus JASFEQ01. The sequence goes on from JASFEQ010000272.1 coordinate 2,913, forward strand.
CTTAAGAACATCATCCCCGAATTAATCCGTCAAGATCGATACGAGGCAATCCAAAAGATCATCGCTGAAATCGATCGCCATTCAAATGAGAAGGAAACCCTATCCGAGCATGCAAGGCAAATTCTAAATGAAATCGAACAGAGTAAGATCTTAGAGGCATTGAAGGCCAAATTTATGACTGGGCAAATGGAAATATGCTCTGCCATCGCGCCCATCTTCTTAAGGCTGGGGAAAAGGTCTTTACCTCTACTCCTCCCCCTTTTACAGGAAAGCGATGACCAAGTTGTCCATAAGACCGCGTGCGAGATTCTCGTGGATATCGATCCCTCAAACATCAGCTTGATTCTAGGGGAGCTAAATAGAGAAGACTTCGGGACGACCTCCGCCGTCCGGATGATCCGGGTCTTGGGAGACATGGGGGACGGTCAAGGGACAGAGCAGCTCTCCGAAAGATTAAAAGGCTTTCTGAAACATGAAAATCCTCGAATCAGGGAGGAAGCGCTTGGCGCATGGTATAAACTCGTAGATGAAAAAGGTGAAGGGGTTTATCTGGCTTTGCTAAATGATCCGGAAGTTGGAATGCAGAAAGAGGCTATCCAGTGTTTGGGCAAAATAAAAAGCAAAGCTGGCCTGGAAAAATTCTTCTCGATCTTGGATGCGCTTAAGGATGCTACACCTGACAAAAAACAGCAAATCGCCCCGACCCTTTTCAGCGCGCTTGCTTTTTATGGTAATGTTGATGGGCCACACGGAGGATCTTTAGAGGATTTCCTTCTAGAAACGTTGGAGGGTCAAGTCAGTCTTGGGCCCCTCAAGTTTCTTAAGAAGAAAAAGAGCGTTCTGAGCGAAGGCGCTGTATCCGCTATTTGTGAAGCCTTGGGAAAAATTGGAACGATCAAATCCCGTCCAATTTTGCAGAAACTGGAGAAACAGGACAACCTTGTATGGAAAAACAAAGCTCGTGAGGCTCTCAAGACCATAGTTGAGCGAGTGAACGTTTCCCAGCACTGAGAGATAACTGACCAATTCAATCTAACCTCTTGAAATATACTATCTCTTCCATTATTGTGCTTTTCTAATAAAGCCTTCGTACCATCCAAATTCCAGCGTCAGCCCGTCCTGTCGCATTTTCCGATCTGCCAGCCATTGCTCTGGCGCAGGCGAGGCAGGGGGAAGCCCTATTCAACAGGGTAAGCGCAAAAAGGAGTCTTCTTTGATCACTGCCATTCGTAAAGATCGGACAAGGGCACCATGGGCACAGATGCTTTCAAAAAGCATCACCAGCGCAGAGGAACTCTCCTCGTTATTTGGAATAGAGGAAGAAGAGATTAGTAGGGTAGTTTCACGATATCCCATGGCCATCAATCCCTATTATCTAGGTCTTATTAAAGACAAAGGGGACGGCATATACAGACAGGCGGTGCCGGACATCCGAGAGATCACCCAAGAAAAGGGACTCGAGGACCCCTTGAACGAGGACGCGCTCTCCCCGGTCCCCGGAGTCACCCACAAATATCCGGACCGCGTTCTTTTTTTGGTCTCTGGCCAATGCGCCATGTACTGCCGATTCTGCAACAGAAAGAGAAAGGTGGGGCGAGCCTCCATGGTCACCAGGAAAACCATAAGAGAGGGCATCTCCTACATAAAAGGGAACAAGAAAATCAGGGATGTTCTTCTTTCTGGTGGTGATCCCCTGCTTTTGTCGGATGGAGAACTCTGTGCTCTATTAGTGGAGATCCGCTCCATTTCACACGTTGAGATCATACGCATTGGAACTCGAGTGCCCTGCACCCTTCCCCAGCGGGTCACACAGCAACTTGCAGACATGTTGAAGGGATTTCATCCCCTCTACATCAACACCCATTTCAACCACCCGGCTGAAATCACGCCAGAGGCCTCCCTGGCCTGCGCAAGACTTGTGGAGGCAGGCATCCCTTTGGGTTGTCAGACCGTTCTACTGAAAGGGATCAATGATGATCCCGCCGTGATGAAAATCTTGATGCAGAAACTCCTTGCCATCCGCGTGCGGCCCTATTATCTGTTTCAGGCGGATATGGCAAAGGGCACCTCCCACTTCTGGACGCCCCTGAAAAAAGGCGTGGAGATCATGTGGGCGTTGCAGGGATACATCTCTGGCCTCTGTGTACCGCGCTTCATGATCGACCTTCCGGGTGGGGGTGGAAAAATTCCGATCACGCCTGAGTATGTATCGGGAAAAGAGAACGGCAGTCTTCGTCTAAAGAACTATCTGGGAGAAGAATACGTCTACCCACTGCGGGAGCAATAGCATGGAGCACGGAGCATAGAGCATGGAGCCCACCCCGCAGCAACAACTACAGCCGCTTGCTGAAAAATTAGACAGGAATTACTGGATTTACTAAATTATTTTAGACGGTCTTAGATCACTTAAGGTTTTCGCGCGTAGCGCGCTGCCCGATGAATTTTCATTGGGGCTGATGTGGAGGCCTTAGATATTAAGAAATAAGCCAGCTTATTTCTTAATTCAAAAGTCTTCCACATGGACACTTAAGGGATTTTAAACCATCCTGTGTATCCAGTTAATCCTGTCTAAAATGTTTATTCTTGTCTGCGTCTGTCTGCGGCTACTAAAGCATTGATCTGGGTATCTACTTCTAAGAAAAGAGGAATGAATTATGATTAGAGTGACTTGTTTAGGAGGTGCGGGTTCGGTAACGGGTTCCAATTATCTCATTGAGAGTCCTGAGGGCAAAAAGGTGCTGGTGGACTGCGGCCTTTTTCAGGGCGGAAAAGAGATGGAAAAACGCAACTGGATGGATTGGGGCTTCGATCCCAAGCAGATCGACACCCTTTTCCTGACCCATGCACACATCGACCACAGCGGTAGGATTCCAAAGCTGGTCAAGGACGGCTTTCGGGGAAAGATTATCACCTCACCCCCCACAGCAGAACTCTGCAAGATAATGCTGCTGGATTCCGCCCATATCCAAGAGATGGAAGCGGAGTGGCAAACGCGCAAGAACAAGAGACAGGCAAAAGGCCTGATTCTCCCTCTCTATGCGACAGAGGATGCTGAGGCGAGCCTGAAACGCCTCAACCCGATGGAGAGGGACCAGATTATTGACGTTGACCCCGGGATCAAGGCACGACTCCGAAATGCTGGCCACATCCTGGGATCCTCCATCCTGGAATTATGGATAGAAGAGAATAATAAATCCATCAAGATCGTCTTTTCGGGCGACCTGGGTAAAAAAGACCAATTAATCGTCAAGGATCCTCATGAAATTTTTGACGCAGACCACCTATTT
>JASFEQ010000273.1:0-6171 GCA_050124735.1 Desulfobacteraceae bacterium
CTTCACCAACAAGGCGTGAAATTCATTAAAAAGGGGGGAATCATCAGGGAGATGATCCATAAATATGGCCTGCAGTTCGTGGTAGCTCGCCTGCTCATCTGTCATGCCATGGCGCTTCATGATGCGGTGGGTATAGGCGTCAACAACGAACACAGGTCGGCGAACCGCATAGAGCAATATGCTATCCGCGGTCTCCGGTCCAATTCCCTTGACTGACAGGAGACCCTCTCTGAGGGTCTGCGTCTCTTCCTTCAAAAACATGGACAGGTCGGCCTGGTAATGCCCTACAATGAAATCAATCAAATTCTTCAGTCGTTTTGCCTTGATATTGAAATACCCCGCCGGCCGAATCACTGCAGCTATCTCCGCAATGGAGAGTGTGCTGAGTCTGTGCAAGGAAAGCATGTTCCCTTTCTTCAAATTATGGAGGGCCTTTTCCACATTCTTCCAGTTTGTGTTTTGCGTCAGTACCGCCCCGACCATCATCTCCAACTCGTTCTCTGCTGGCCACCACCTTTGCGGGCCAAAGTGGTTAAGGAGGTTTTCAAACATCTCCATCAGTCTCTGACTTCCTGAATCAAGCAAGGAACACCCCTTCTCGCCTATTCTCTCATCCGCCGTCAAATTCAGGTATCATTACTGAAATCAGCGGGTTTGGAAAATTCCTGATCACCAGCAAGGTATTACCTGCTAGTTGAGCCCTGCGAAATCCCGCTAAAAGCGGGGGCGCCGAGGAGCGACGACTGAGGCGTATGGGGCAATACGCTGCAAGGCCTCCGGCCCGGAGGGAGGAGCGAGCGAAGGCAACGCAGTCCTTCGACGTTGCTCAGGACCGTGAGCTTGTCGAACGGCTTGTCGAATGGCAGATGATGCCTTGCTGGTGGATCAGGGCTATTTTTCTTGCCTTGACAGACATCGCAAGATAACTTAGATATACGCTCCGTGTCAATTTGGAGCAATAATGTGTTTCACCGCAGAGCCGCTGAGTACACAGCGCTCTCTGCGCCTTTGAGGTGAGAAAGATTTGGCTGTGTCATGACTTCGGTTCAAAAACTCAAAAAGACGCGCAATATAGGCATCATTGCGCATATTGATGCTGGGAAGACCACGATCACCGAGCGTATGTTGTACTACACGGGCCGGGTACACAAAATGGGAGAGGTACATGATGGAGAGGCCACCATGGACTGGATGCTGGAAGAAAAAGAAAGGGGGATAACCATAACGTCAGCAGTCACCTCTTACAATTGGGCAGGGCACACCATCAACATCATAGATACCCCTGGTCATGTGGACTTTACCATCGAGGTGGAGCGCTCCCTAAGGGTCCTGGATGGAGCCGTTGGGGTCTTTTCCGCGGTGGAAGGCGTAGAACCCCAGTCAGAAACGGTTTGGCACCAGGCGGACCGATATGAAGTGCCAAAGATCGCTTTTATCAACAAAATGGATCGCATAGGGGCTGACTTTTTCCGGGCCGTCAAGATGATCGAAGAGCGCCTGGGAGCTACTCCCCTTGTCCTCCAACTCCCGTGGGGGGCCGAAGAGAATTATGTTGGAGTGATTGACCTCCTCAAGATGAGAGGCATTTTGTGGGAAGAAGAGACGCTAGGCGCTGAGTTGGAAGAAGCCCCCATCCCTTCGGACCTTATGGAAGAGGCCTCCAGGTACAGGGAATTGTTCCTGGAGACCCTGGCAGACAAAGACGATGTGATCATGGACAAATACCTGGCTGAAGAGGAAATTGATGAAAAGGAACTCATGCGCGCCATCCGGACGGCCACCGTAAAACTGGAATTAGTCCCTATCTTGTGCGGTGCAGCATTACGCAATAAGGGGATACAGCCTCTACTGGATGCCATTGTAGACTATCTTCCTTCCCCTCTGGATGTGCCTCCCATTGTTGGCCATAACCCAGAAACCGGAAAAGAGGAGCGACGTCCGGCAGAAATCAAAGGGCCCTTCTCTGCCCTATCATTCAAAGTGATAATGGATCAGGGTAGGAAAATGACATACGTAAGGGTTTACTCTGGAACGGCTAAGGCGGGGGCTACTGTCTTTAATCCGGGTAAAAAGACGAAAGAAAAGTTGGCCAGGCTCCTCAAGATGCACTCAAACAAGCGAGAACGGATTGAGCAGGCCTCTGCTGGTGACATTATTGCCGTTATGGGCTTGAAGGTGACAACCACAGGAGACACCCTATGTAGCGAGGGTGATCCCGTACTGCTTGAGCCCATACAATTTGATGAGCCCGTGATTTCAATGGCTGTGGAGCCCAAAAAGGTGCAGGACCAGGAGAGACTCCTGGACGCCCTCGCCAAACTATCCGATGAAGATCCCACCTTTAGGTTCCGAATTGATGAGGAAACAGGGCAGACGGTCATGTCAGGTATGGGAGAACTTCATCTGGAAATCAAGGTGGGTCGAATTAAGAGAGCATTTTCTGTGGATACCAACCAAGGCAAGCCCCAAGTGGTTTATCGGGAAACCGTACAGCAAAGCGCACAGGGAGAGGAGATCTTTCGAAAGGAGCTGGCCGGACAGCAACATCTTGCCGGTGTGACATTAGGAATCAGCCCTCTGTCACGAGGCAGTGGTAACCGGTTTGTGGACCGGTGCAAAAACCCCGACCTCACGGAGGAATTCCTTGCAGCCATTAAGGAAGGCGTTGAAGAGACCGCCAGCGCCGGTGTTCTCATGGGTTATCCCATCATAGACGTGGAAACGGCTCTCTTGAATGTGCAGATAAGTGAGATGTATTCAGGCGAAATGGCCTTCAGAATAGCATCAGCCATGGCCTTTCGAAATGCCTGTGAAAAGGCGGACCCAATCCTTTTAGAGCCCATTATGAAGGCGGAAATCCTTATCCCTGAGGAGTTCATGGGCGAGGTGATCGGTGATTTAAACGCCAGACAGGGAAAGATTGAGCAAATTACCACCAAAGGACCCATTCAGGTCCTGACAGCCAGTGTTCCCCTTTCAAAGATGTTCGGGTACTCCACCTCTCTCCGTTCCGTCTCCCAAGGACGGGGCACGTTCACCATGCACTTCAGCCATTATGACAAAAAGTGAGGTTGAGGACGTACCGGGTATTGCCTCCACCCAGCCGTCGGTTTGAGCCGAGGCTTGGCTAGGATTGATCAAAAATCGGTTTCCTCTTCTCAAGAAACGCTGATATGCCCTCCTTTCCGTTGGGTTGGTCTGCGCACCAGGATAAGGCCTCCCGCTCCTTCTCCAACTGGGTCTCAAAGGATGTGTCAAACGAATCATTGATCAATTTTTTCGAGGTGGCAAAGGAGGAGAGGGAACCTTTTTTCATCTCTTCCAAGAGTTCGATCGCCCTATGAGAAGCCTGACCATCTTCCACCACTTCCGTAACAAGGCCCCAAGATTCTGCAGTTGCAGAGTCAATAGGCCGATCAAATCCAGCAATCTCCATGGCCCGGGCCAGACCGACTATTCTTGGAAGGGTAAACGTGCCTCCTCCGTCGATACTCAATCCATTGCCCGTGTAGGCCTGCCTCAAAACGGCAGAGGCCTCCATAATCCGGAAATCACAGGCGAGTGCCATGGAAAATCCACCTCCGGCAGCGAGCCCGTTTATCGCAGCCACAACGGGTTTGGGCATCCTGCGTATTTCCAGGATGGCCTGATGGTATCTGGCTGCCAGTTCATGAAAGGCCTCACCATAACTGTGCCCAAAACCAGCTACCCATTTGAGATCTCCTCCTGCGCAAAAGACTTTGCCCTTTCCAGTGATGACCACAGCCTTGACGCCTTGATTCGTGGCAAGCCCCGTGAGTCTTTCCGCCAGGTGCTGGATCATCTCCAGATTGAATGCGTTGTAGGACTTGGGGCTGTTAAGGGTCACCACCGCAGTGCCAGCCATCTTTTCCAGTTTTACCGCCTCATCCATACCCATTACTCCTTTACAATTAAGTGTCTTCAACCCGAACGATGGATCGCAATAAACCCTCCCAAAGGGACTTTGCTTCAGCCAGCTAAGGATAACCTTGGTCCAGTAGATGGTTTATATACGAAATCAGGCGGTTCTACCAGCCTTTTGAGACCCTTAACACTCAAATCCATCCGGTTTTCTGTGTGACAATCTGGCTCGCCCTTTCTATGGGGAAGAACTTAGCTTTGCGTGAACTTATGTCAATTTTGATATATGCAAATGCCTGATATCTCACAAAAAATGCTTGACAATTATCACCAAACAAGCCATAAAACTTGGCTATTCGGCACCAATTTCATTTCTTAAACTCCTTTTTTAAGTACCAACGCTTCTCAACAGTTTCCAGTCTTTCTGGTTTTAACCCAATCGGTAACCTTAAAGAAAGGAGGTCCCATGAAAGTTACGCGTCGTGATTTTCTCAAAATCACAGGGGCTTCTGCAGCAGGCGCAGCGGTTCTGGGGCTGGGCCTTGATCTAAAGCCGATCAAGTCTCATGCCCAGACCCTGAGGATCCGCTTCGCCAAGGAGTCGACGAGCATCTGTTGTTACTGTGCCGTCGGCTGCGGTGTGATCGTTCATGCCGGCAAAGCAGGAGCGGGGAAGATTATTAACATTGAGGGAGACCCTGACCACCCCATCAACGAGGGTTCTCTCTGTTCAAAGGGCGCGGCCCTGAGTCAATTGGCCAATAACGAAAATCGTGTCACCACCCCATTATACCGAAAGCCGTACAGCACTCAGTGGCAGGAGGTATCCTGGGACTGGGCTCTGTGGACCATCGCCAAAAGGATCAAGAAGACTCGGGATGCTACTTTCAAGCGCAGAGGCAAAGGGGGACACATTGTCAATCGTACCACGAGTATCGCCTCGGTGGGAAGCGCAGCCCTGGACAATGAAGAGTGCTGGCTGACCCAGGCCATGATGAGGGCCTTGGGTCTCGTCTACATTGAGCACCAGGCCCGTATCTGACACAGCGCCACGGTTGCGGCTCTGGCAGAGTCGTTCGGACGCGGCGCGATGACCAATCACTGGATCGATATCCGAAACAGTGATTGCATTCTCATCATGGGTTCCAATGCGGCTGAGAATCACCCCATCTCTTTCAAATGGGTGACCGAGGCCATGAAGCGCGGGGCCAAGCTCATCAGCGTGGATCCCCGATTTACGCGCTCTTCAGCAAAGGCCGATTTCTATACCGCATTGAGATCAGGAACGGATATCGCCTTCTTGGGCGGGATGATCAAGTACATCATCGACAATAACAAGTACTTTAAGGAATACGTGGCCGAATACACAAATGCGGCCTTTATTCTGGCGGACAGCTATTCCTTCAAAGATGGCCTCTTCTCTGGGTACGATCCAAAGACCCATAAGTACAACAAGAAGATGTGGGCCATTCAAAAGGACGCAAGTGGCGTTCCAAAGAAGGATCGCTCACTCCAGGATCCGCGATGTGTCTTTCAGCAATTGAAAAAACATTTCAGCCGATATGACATAGATACGGTCGCAGCTATTACAGGCACCCCCAAAGAGGACCTTGCCAAGGTCTATGAGATGTACTCGGCGACGGGTCAGAGGGGAAAGGCCGGGACCATCATGTATGCCATGGGCTGGACCCAGCATACCGTAGGGACCCAGAACATCCGAACCATGGCCATCATTCAGTTGCTGCTGGGCAACATGGGCGTGGCGGGCGGTGGTGTAAATGCCCTGAGAGGGGAGTCCAATGTGCAGGGATCTACGGATCACTGTATCCTCTTTCATATCTGGCCCGGTTACCTGAAGACCCCCAGGGCCTCTCAACGCACGCTGGCCGAATACAACAAGAAATATACGCCCAAGACCAAGGATGGTCTGAGTGCCAACTGGTGGGGGAACTATCCCAAATACTCGGTAAGTCTGCTCAAGTCTTTCTTCGGCGATAAAGCGACAAGCCTAAATGATTTCGGTTACGGTTGGCTCCCCAAGCTGGATGACGGCAAGACCTATTCCTGGCTGGACCTCTTTGATGTCATGTACAAGGGAGATATTAAAGGCTTCTTTGCCTGGGGCCAGAATCCGGCAGCTTCCGGTGCCCATTCCAACAAGACCCGACAGGCCCTTGGCAAGCTGGACTGGATGGTGAACGTAAATATCTTCCCCAATGAGACGGGGTGGTTCTGGAAAGGACCCGGGATGGATCCCAAGAAGATCAAAACCGAGTGCTTTTTCCTCCC
>JASFEQ010000274.1:0-6156 GCA_050124735.1 Desulfobacteraceae bacterium
CAGTGTTCTTCCAACGGCAAGTCCGGATCCATTGAGGGTATGCACCAATTGGGTTCCACTGGCACCCTTTTTCTTAAACCGGATTCCCGCGCGTCTGGCTTGAAAGTCACCAAAGTTGCTGCAGGAGGAAATCTCCCTGTAGAGATTTTGCCCTGGAAGCCAGACCTCCAGATCATAGGTCTTCGCTGCAGAAAAACCCAGATCTCCGGTGCAAAGGGAAACGACTCTGTAAGGGAGTTCAAGTCGCCTCAAAATCTCTTCCGCGTTGTTTGTGAGCGTCTCCAGCTCATCCCAGGATTCTTCAGGCTTGGAGAATTTGACCAGCTCGACTTTGTTAAACTGATGCTGACGGATCAGACCCCTGGTATCCTTGCCATAGGAGCCTGCTTCCGAACGAAAACAGGGGGTATAAGAGACGTAGTAGAAAGGTAATTCTTCTTCTCTCAGTATCTCCTCTCGGTGTATGTTTGTTACCGGGACTTCTGCGGTGGGAATAAGGTAGTAATCCCAGTCTTCAATCTTAAAAAGGTCTTCCTTGAATTTTGGCAGTTGCCCCGTACCGGTCATGGCTGCTGAGTTGACCATGAAAGGAGGCAGGACCTCCGTATAACCATGCTCCCTTGTATGAACATCAAGCATGAAATTGATCAGGGCCCTTTCCAGCAAAGCACCAGCGGCCCGGTATAGGGCAAACCTGGCGCCAGCTATTTTTGACGCGCGAGCGAAATCGAGAATATTTAGTCTCTCCCCGATCTCCCAATGGGGAAGCGGCTCGAAATCCATTTCCCTGATCTCACCCCACTTACGGATTTCAGGATTATCATTTTCATCAACACCAATCGCCACCGATTCATGGGGCATATTGGGTACGATCATCAGATATGGATTTATCTTATCTTCCACTCGAGAAAGCTCAGCCTCTCTCTCTTTGATCTCAGCCGAGACCTTTTTCATTTCACCAATAATTTGAGAGGCGTCCTCGCCCTTCTTTTTCATGCCCGCAATGTCCTCGCTGACACGATTTCGCTGGTGGCGAAGACTCTCCAGGGTGGTCAGTATTTCCCGCCTCTGCTTATCAACACACTCAAACACAGAGATATCCAAATCGTACCCCCTGTTTTTGAGCATCTCTTTAACCTTGTCTAAATTGGATCGAATGAATTTCAGATCGAGCATACTAAGATGACCTCAACATGATATCCCTTTGTAATGAGTAGTTGCTTTTTAACATGGATACTGCTTCATGGTCAAATCTTCTGACCTCACGGCTGGAATTGCATTAATAGAAAAGATTGCTATATTTTATACTATTATGCTAAGGAATTACCAAAATTTTTTTCCTGGCTTCAAAACATGTTGAACCCCTTCAAGGGCTCCTCGTGCGGCCGTGTTTTACGGGACGGGTGTAAGCGACTATGGCAAAATCTGGCAATGACAAGAAGTCAAATCTCATATGGCGTTTTTTTAGTTCGGTTAAGCTTACCCTCGTTTTGCTCATCATCCTAGCCATTGCCTCCCTATTGGGAACCCTCATCCCCCAGCAAGAAGGCGCGGTGGAATTCGCTCGGGGGTTGAGCCCAGGGGTGTTTCAGGTGTTCAGTTCTCTGAACCTTTTTGACATGTATCATTCTTCATGGTTCAGGATCATAATCGGCCTGCTCGCGCTAAATCTTATCGTCTGTTCCATCAATCGTCTGCCTGCCACATTAAAGCTTTTTCAGGCCCCCCCAAAAGCGGACAGGTTAAAACCCTTTGAAAATCTTCCCGCTGAGAGGCACTTTTCAACAAAGGGAGAGACGGATGAGGTGGGACACCGTGTGGCTAACTTCTTGAAGAAGCAGTATAAAAGAGTAGAAGCCAAGAATACTCCCAAAGGCAATTTCTACTACGGAGAGAAGGGGCGATACGCCTATTTTGGGGTCTATCTCGTTCATCTAAGCGTTCTGGTTATTTTAATTGGCGGCATCGTGGGGTCCCTTTTTGGCTTCGAGGCCTATGTGAATATAGCAGAAGGAGATACGGTGGACACGGTTGCCCTCAGACAAAAAATGACGCCCAAGAAATTAGGATTCAGTGTCCATTGTGAAAAATTCATAGTGGCTTTTTATGAGAACGGTGCCCCCAAAGAATACAGATCAGATCTTAAGTTTCTTTCTGGCGGCAAAGTGCTCCAACAGGGGAGTCTCCTGGTTAACCACCCCATTACCTTTAACGGCATCACCTTCTACCAGTCCAGTTACGGCACCATTCCCGGTAAGGTCCACCTGAAAATATCCAAAACGGAAAACCACCCTGAGACTTTGGTGGTGGAGGTAGAACAAGGAAAACCCGTCTCCCTTCCGGGAGCTAGGGCGCAGTTCCAGGTGCTCGAGGTAGACGATAATCTTAAGGGGATGATGGGGCCCGCTGCCATGATCTCTGTCAAGCCTGAGCAGGGAGATGAAATGAAATTCTGGGTATTTCAGCACGTGGAAATGTTGAGAAAGCGATTTCCTGAAGTCATGTTCAGGGCCCCCATATTAAATCCTTCTTCTTATGAACCCTACACCTTTTTCTTGGAAAAACTTGAGAACCGATATTACACGGGGCTTCAGGTCGCCAGAGACCCGGGTGTTTCCCTGGTTTGGTTGGGTTGCTTTGTCATGGTGGGGGGCTTTTTTGTCACCTTCTTTACATCCCATAGGCGGGTCTGGGTGCGTGTTTCAAAGTCCAAAGGCAAGACACGCATTAGCGTGGCAGGGAGAGCAAGTAAAAATCCTGTTGGAATGGAAAGGGAACTGGAGCAGGTCACCAGCAAGCTTCAGAATGTATTCATTGGAGAAGGGAAAAACCCATGATAAACGCCGCGATTCTGAACTACGTCACCTTTGTCTATTTTGCCTCTTTCATGCTCTATCTCCTCATGATGGTCATGGGGAAGGAGGTCTTTGGGCGCTTGGCGACTGTAGTGACTTCACTCGGCCTGCTGGGTCATAGCACCGCTATTGTCCTCCGGTGGGTTGAATCCTACTGGTTAGGAATCGGTCATGCGCCGCTCTCCAACCTCTATGAGTCACTGATCTTCTTCGCATGGACCTTGGTTTTGCTCTACCTGCTCATAGAGTGGCGGACCAAGAATAAGAGCATAGGGACCTTTGCTACTCCATTGGCGTTTCTCATTATGGCCTATGCCTCTTTTACCCATGTAAGCAGCCGTATCCAGCCTCTGGTTCCTGCCCTAAAGAGCAACTGGCTACTTGCTCATGTGATCACATGTTTCGTTGGCTATGCGGCCTTTGGAATCGCGTTTGGATTGAGCATCATGTATCTCCTGAAACGACTCCAAAATTCGAACAATGAGAGCCTCTTCTTCAAACTTATACCCAGGTCAGCCATTCTGGACGAACTGAGCTACCAGATGATCGCCATCGGGTTCATATTACTGACCCTGGGCATCATTACAGGAGCCGTCTGGGCCCATTCTGCTTGGGGACGCTATTGGGGATGGGATCCGAAGGAGACCTGGTCCCTTATCACATGGCTTGTCTATGCCGCCCTGCTCCACTCACGGATGATTCGGGGTTGGCGAGGTAAGAAGCTGGCCATATTCTCGATCGTGGGATTTTGTTGCGTCATTTTCACGTATTTAGGGGTTAACCTGGTCTTGTCGGGCCTCCACAGTTACGCCCAGTCCTAAATACAAAGGGCTGCTCAAGGGCTAGCCGTATTCTAAGCCTCAGCAAATAATCCGGGGCCAAAGGACCCGGCTTTGATTACACCCCACAGGGGTATGAAGTGAGGCTTCGCCTCCGGCCAGTAGGGCCTACGGCCCGGAGGGAGAAATGGGGCGTGGCCTCACACAGGCGCAACCCACTTCCTTTAACGTCTCCTGATGAGGGGATCCCGCCTTGACACCAACCCCTGCCTTTCCATACACTTCCCACACCAAAGACAATTTAGCGCTAAAGAGGTCCTCATGGAAATCAAATTTTCTTTTGAAGAGTTGGAGATTCAAAAGGCCGTCAGAAAGTTTGTGAGGAATGATCTCTTGCCCATTGCCAGAGAGGTGGATGAGAAAGGAACTCTCCCTGATCCTGTGAAGAAGAAATTCATCTCCATGGGCCTGCTCAAATCCGCCTTTCCCGTGGATTATGGCGGTGCGGGTGGCTCATTTACGGGGTTCATTATGGCCCTGAAAGAGATTTCCTACACCTCCCTGATTCCTTCCTGGATGCTCTTTGAAAATTTCATGCTCGCATTTCCCCTCCTGGAGTACGGCTCTGAATTTCTTAAGACCACCTATCTGGAAAGGCTCCTTTCCTTGGCTACCACAGGCGCGCTCGCTTTCACAGAGCCGGACACGGGATCTGACCCCGACCAATTGAGGACGGTAGCCAAGAAGGTGGAGGGGGGCTGGATTATAAACGGAGGCAAACGCTTCATTACCCACTCGGGCACCTGCGACCAAATGATCCTTTTTGCCAGAACGGGCAAAGATGTAACCGCCTTTTTGGTGGAGTCCAAGAATGAGGGATACAGGATAGGAAAAAGAGAATCTTTTATTCAAGCCTTCTTTATAGACAATGGAGAGCTCTACCTTGAAGACTATTTTGCCCATGATAAACATGTCATTGGCCAAGTGGGTCAGGGTTTTGAAATTCTCCTAAAGACGGAGGCCATAGGCAAGATAGCGTTCTGCTCCCTTTTTGTGGGTTTGGCTGAAAGGGCCATTGATCTTGCCATCAATTACGCCAATACCAGGATCCACAGGGACAAACCCATTGGGGAGAAATTTCAAATGACACAGGTCAAACTCGCCAAGATGATGACCAAAATAGAGTTGATGAACGCCTATCTCTACCAGACCTGTTCAAAGGTGGATCAGGGAGAGGATATTTTTGTGGGTGCTGCTGTATTGAAGCTGATCGTTGGAGATCAGATAAAAGAGATCACCGCTGATGCCATGGAAGTACACGGTGCTTACGGACTGAGCGAGGAGTACCCTATCGGGAATCTCTACAGAACAGCCATCGGTGCTCAGGCGATCATGGGGAGCCTCGATATTCAACGGGTCATCATTGCGAAAAGTCTTCTCGGCAAAGGGCGCTACAGGTGGGGCTGAAAAGAGGATAGGCCATAGACCAGACTAGAGAGTATGATATAAACCCTTCAGATCTTGTCAAAGAACGTCTGGAATCCCTGCACGATGCCGACCTTAGTATCGAGGGCCACATCTTTTTCAAAAATAAATTCCAGGAGGAATATCATTTTATAATCCACGGCTGAAGTCTCATATCTCTGCAAGGAGGTCACCCTTACATCCTTCAGTTTCCCATAATCCTCTCTGTCTGACAGACCGCTTTTCCTCTCGATGAGATTGAGCGCCTGCTTGGCATCCTCGGCGTTCTCCAATACAATCTCAATTCCGTCCAGTTTCTTCACAGCTTTAACAAGCTTCTCACTTTCCACTTTAATTTTCATTCCAAGGCTCCATGATAAAATGATTAATTAACTCTTAGATTCTTGCAGCACATCGGGAGGCCTTTCGTCATCCAAAATTGCGCCCCACCTATGCCACTCCTCTCAGTGGTCCACCATAGCATACGAGTATCCAAGGCGTCCATCGTAAGTATAAGCACTTTGTGCTTTTGAGTCGACCATATTCTATAATTCCCTGAACACAAGTTATTGGTAGCATTCAGACGTGTTGGCGTTCCGTCCTGTTTATTGGGAGGCATTGCCGGATAATTGACGATCCGAGGATGACTTGCTGCTTTGAAAGGCTGTGCCATCATTTTTGAAGATACTTAGGTGTTTGATCTAATATTCTCCCAAGAATTGGGCGTCTTTTGTTTCTATTTGATATTTGCCCGAATATTGTTAATATCCTCAAAATGGAGTTAGGAGGCAATCCGATGGCTAATGAGTCCCAAGGAATAAGTAAAGGCTATTGCGGCAGGGTCCTTCACGTGGATTTGAGTACCTCTACGATTTCCTACCAGGAACTGGACGAAGCCTTCTATCAGAAATACTTGGGGGGTTTGGGCCTGGGAGCCAAGGTCCTCTGGGACCGCATAAAACCTGGCGTGGATCCCATGGGTCCAGACAATGTACTCGGTTTTACCACCGGCCTGCTCACGGATACCGGCTCTCTTTTTACGGGCCGGTTCAGTGTGG
>JASFEQ010000275.1:0-6122 GCA_050124735.1 Desulfobacteraceae bacterium
CTTTCGCAAAGAGTTCCACTTGGATAAACCTCTTTATATGCAGTACCTCTATTTCTATCGTGACCTCTTCACAGGAACGGCCAAATCCTGGAAAGATAGCCAGCCGGTCCTTAAAAAGATAATAGAACGTTTTAAGAACAGCTTACCCCTATTCATTGTAGGTACAATTTTAACTTGGACACTCTCCTTCCCCGTCGGCATCCGTTCGGCCCTTTTCAGAGGCGGGCTGTATGATCGCAGTTCCACATTTTTCTCTTATCTTCTCATCTCCATCCCTGGTTTCTTTTTTGCCTACATTCTAATTATATTTGTGGTTACCCGGTTTCAAGTACCAGTGATCGGTATGGAAACATTCGGACTCGGGGATGCTTCCGTTCCGCGTTGGCTCATGGACAGGCTCTGGCATATCCTTATTCCATCGGTCCTGGGCGCAACAGGAGGCATCGCAGTTTTGTCGAGGTATGTCCGCAGTCAGATGTTAGAGGTGGAAAGTCAGGACTATGTTAGGACGGCTCGTGCCAAGGGACTTCCTGAGGAGCAGGTCCATTATAAGCATGCATTGCGCAATGCCCTACTTCCTTTTGTCACCATGTTTGGTCTCATCTTGCCGGGCCTCATTGGAGGTTCTGTAATCATCGAGTCCATCTTCTCATGGCCCGGCATGGGAAAGATGGCGTTCGATGCCCTTTTAGCTCGAGACTATCCCATCATTCTTACAGTGAACTTTATTTCTGCCGTGCTCGTGCTGATCGGGACCTTTATTTCTGATGTCCTTTACATGGTTGTTGATCCAAGGATACGATTGTAATTGGGAATGCGGAATGTGGAATGCGGCATTTGGAATTAGATGTCATTGCGAGCCCCTGGCACAGTCCGAGGCGAAGCAATCTCTAACTAGACTCGGAATAAGGCTTCGCAATCTCAACCTTTTCGAGTCTATAATAAACTCAAATATACAAATGACTAATGGCCAATGAATAATGTATCACAACAACCTAAAGCCGTCCCGATAGAAGAGCCCCCAGCTCCACGGCGATCCCGTTTCCAAGAGTCTTGGAAGCTTCTCAAAAAAAACAAGCTTGCTTTTACGGGTCTTCTCATCTTTGCACTTTTTTTCTGCATTGCTTTCTCCGGGCGGATGCTTACTTCAGGCACAAAACCCGTCTTTGATCCTGCCCTGGTCCGACTCCAGGAAAAACTGCGACCTCCGCTTGCCAAGCCTAATCTGGAAGCCCTGAGCCCAGAAGAACTGCCCACGTTAGGAATGTACCTGTTTGGAACCGACGATCTGGGCCGTGACGTATTTTCAAGGATGTTACAGGGGGCCTGGGTTTCACTAAGTGTGGGATTTGTGGCTGTGGGGATAGCTGTCATTATCGGCATAATCATGGGGGGGATTGCGGGTTATTTTGGTCAGAGACATATCCGGCTGGATCATATCCTCTTTCTCATTCTATTGCACGCAGGGATTATTCTGCTCCTTATTTGGATTAGACCTTTGTGGGCTGCATTTCTAAGTGCTGGAGTTTGGGGCATCATTTTATACTTCGTTTGGAAATATGGATGGAAAGGACGCTCCCTCCCTGGATGGCTGAGTATTCTCCGCATCGACACCGTTTCTATTGACACCCTGATCATGCGATTCGTAGACATCATGCTCTGCTTCCCTGCATTCTTCCTGATCCTAACCGTGGTGGCCCTTCTCTCACCGAGTATGTATAACATCATGATCGTCATTGGACTGACCAGCTGGATGGGCGCCACGCGTTTTGTGCGAGCAGAGTTTCTTTCCTTGAGGGAGCAGGACTTCGTAACGGCTGCACGTGCGCTGGGGGTGAGTGACTGGCGGATCATATTTCGCCATATGATCCCTAATGCCATTGCGCCAGTCCTGGTATCAGCCACGATTGGTATTGCCTCAGCTATCTTGACCGAAGCAGCTCTTAGCTTCCTGGGATTCGGCGTGCCCCCGCCCGATGCCACATGGGGTAACATTCTATCGAATGGAAAGAACTTCATTTTCGATGCGCCCTGGCTAACCTTTATCCCGGGGTTTGCCATCTTAATCGTTGTCCTCGCATTTAATCTCTTTGGGGAAGGCCTTCGTGACATCCTAAATCCAAAACTACGGGAAAGATATTAGATAACGAGTGAGCTAAAATGACTAAAGTGTCTAAAGTGCCTAAAATGTCTACCAAGGGCAAAGGCAGAGATAGGAATAATAATAAAGAATTTGCGAAAGAGCTCGAAAAAAGGACGAAGAAATTTGCAGTTCAGATCATTCGTCTGTCCACAAAACTTCCAAATACCCCGGAAGCAAGGGTGGTACGGTATCAAATGACAAAGGCCGGCACTTCAGTCGGCGCCAATTACCGTGAAGCAAATCGGGCTAAAAGTAAGGCCGACTTCAGAAACAAAATTGATATCTGTGAAATCGAGGCCAGCGAAACGTAATACTGGCTGGAGATGATTACAGAAGTCGGCTGGCTGACTTGGGAGGACTTGAAGTGGGAATACGAAGAGTGCAGTGAGCTACTTGCTATTTTCACTTCGATTGGAAAGAGTAAATAATCGCACCGTTTCTCTTTTCTTATAACTTTAGTAACTTTAGATCACTTTAGACACTTTAGGCACTTTGTATCACTTTAGGCACTTCTCATGAACAACAAACTATTGCTCTCGGTCCAGGATCTGAAAGTCTATTTCATTGGGGACGAAAAGGAGGCGCGTGCCCTTGATGGGGTGAGTTACGAGGTCCATGAGGGTGAGACGGCCTGTATCGTCGGCGAATCGGGCTGTGGAAAGACCGTGTCTGCCCTGACTATCCTGGGCCTCATTCCTCAACCTCCAGGCAAAATTATGGGCGGAAAAGTCCTCTTTAATGGGCAAAATCTCTTGGAACTGACTGATGAGGATATGCAGAAGGTTCGTGGAAACCAGATCGCCATGGTCTTCCAGGAACCCATGTCTTCTCTCAACCCAGTCTTTACCGTAGGGGATCAGATCCAGGAAGCGATTATGATCCACGAGGCATTGAGTGAAAGCGAGACGCATGATCGTTCCGTCCAGCTCCTCAAGGACGTGGGGATACCGTCACCCGAAGAGCGTCTCAGGGACTATCCTCACCAGCTCAGCGGCGGAATGAGACAGAGGGTAATGATTGCCATGGCACTGGCATGTAATCCCGATCTGGTGATTGCGGACGAGCCCACGACGGCTCTCGATGTCACTATTCAGGCCCAGATCCTGAATCTTTTTGAAGAGCTTCAGACAAGACGAAACATGTCTCTTCTCTATATCACGCATGACCTCAGTGTGGTAGCAAACATAGCTGATCATATCTACGTGATGTATGCGGGCATTATCGTGGAGAAAGGGGATACTACGGACATTTTTCACAATGCCCATCATCCATATACCATGGGGCTTCTCGCATCCCTGCCCAGTCGATCCAAACGGGGAAAAGAGCTTCATAGCATCCCGGGAACCGTGCCAGACCCAGCTTATAAACCGGGCGGTTGTCCCTTCCATCCGCGGTGTGATTACGCCATCGACACATGTGGGACCGAATTCCCGGACATGTGTGATTACGGAAAGAGACACCTGGCCCGCTGTCCAGTTCTTTTTGCAGCAAAACACATATAGAAAAAGCATGTTAAACCAGACTCAGAGAACACAGAGTAAAGACAATTTTTCATTGGGCGGGAGATACCGCCCAATGAAAATGAGCCTCTGCCTACGGCGAAACGCATGCATAGCTTTTTTTAGAATGACAATGCTATCTATAATCTCGTGTTCTCGCCGATTAAGGCTGTGCTAAAAGGCCCGAAGGGCTGAGCTTTTTTTGCCCGATCGGCATCTCCCGATCGGGCAAAAGAAAATCCACTCTCTGTGCCCTCTGCGACTCTGTGGTGAATCTTAGACAAATGAATAACAACAACACCATACTTCAAGTTCAAGGACTCAAGAAATACTTCCCCATCCGAAGGGGTTTCTTTCGAAAGGTCGTCGCGTGGGTCAAGGCCGTTGACGGGGTGGACTTTGAAATAGACAAGGGTAAAACCCTAGGATTGGTAGGAGAAAGCGGGTGTGGCAAAACCACCATAGGCAGGAGTATTCTTAGGCTGATTGAACCAGATTACGGAAAGATCACTTACAAGGGAGAGGACATCACCGGCCTATCCCAAAGCTTACTAAAGCTTCTAAGGAAAGAGCTTCAGATCATTTTCCAGGACCCATATGGTTCGCTAAATCCCCGCATGACCGTGGGCCAATCCATCGAAGAAGGCCTTCGGGCCATCGCTATAAAAAGTCATGCGGATCGAAAAACACGGGTCGAGGAGCTTCTGGAGACGGTCGGGATAAGTGCCTCAGCGGCTGATCGCTATCCCCATGAATTCAGTGGGGGCCAGCGCCAGCGCGTAGGCATAGCAAGGGCCTTGAGTGTGGAGCCTACCTTAATCGTCTGCGACGAACCCGTTTCAGCCCTCGATGTCTCCATACAGGCCCAAATTATCAATCTTCTAGAGCGGTTGCAGTCTCAACTGGGCCTGAGCTACTTATTTATTGCCCATAATCTTCATGTGGTCAGCTACATTAGCGATACAATTGCAGTAATGTACCTGGGACACATCATGGAGTACGGGCCTGCAGAAGCGTTGTACGACAACCCTGTCCATCCCTATACCTTGGCCTTGTTCTCTGCCGTACCCTCTGCGGACCCGGATGACCGGCGGGAGCATGAAGCCCTGGTGGGTGATGTGCCTAGCCCCATTGACCCTCCCCCCGGCTGCAAATTTCAAGGAAGATGCCCTCTTGTGGAGGACCGTTGCCGAGAGGGAGAGATCAAATTCTATGAAGTCGGCAATGGCCACACCGTCCGCTGCTGGAAAGTCGTCTAAGGCCAACACAGATATTGCACCACCCGTTCCCCTTCGACTGTGTCTCGGGTCACTAGAGACTCAGAGGACACAGAGAAAAACCCTAAATGGATGCCTCGGATCGTTCAAACCCCCGTCTAGCGGGGGACCTGATGATGTGACATCAGGTCCAATGTAGAGGCCCGTTTGGGGCTAAAATAAGCGAGCTTATTTTCGTCCCCAAAGGGACTCCACATAAGGTTTGAAGCGATCTCTACACAAATGTCTGAAGAATCATGGACATATCCCGACTCACCGCCGTTTTCCAAAATTGAAGCCCGCTCAGCGAGGATTTCAAGCAATGATATTTATTGTCTGTGGATGTCTGTGTGTGTCTGCGGCTAATTCCAATTTTGGCTTGACTTTCTTGAGGAATTTCGACAAATTGGTAGGGTCGTTGGGGGATCGTTCAATGGCAGGACGACGGGTTCTGGCCCCGTTAATGGAGGTTCGAATCCTCCTCCCCCAGCCAGCGACATAGTGAGGAGTCCAGTTCTCCTTACTTTTTACTCCTTACTACTTACTTCTTTACACGGTCCCATCGTCTAGCGGTCTAGGATACCGGCCTCTCACGCCGGAGACACGGGTTCGATCCCCGTTGGGACTACCAAGGAAAAGCAACAAGGGGTTGCTTGAAACGGCAACCTCTTTTCAAACGGTGAACCTGGCGCCCGTGACCCAATAAATCAATTGTATTACCTGACAAGTATCCGGTAGCGTTGTCCAGTCCATGTCCTCCCTTTGCTATTCTTCCTGAAGCCTAGCAATGATTTCTTGAAGCGGGCTCACCATCACGCCACCTTTTATTGGATAGGATTCTTTTACCGGTGCGACCACGTAAGCCTCATCAGGGGATATATCATCCAACGCATTCCAGAAGCCTTTGGAAACTCTGGGGACTGTTGATGATTTCAACTCAAAGGCCAGGGTACGCCGCCCTCTTCTTAAAATCAGATCGATCTCTGCACCTGCGCTTGTCCGGTAAAAGGATGGTTCATAATTATTTGCAAACGCGAGAATGTTCTCCATGGCAAATCCCTCAAAAGATGCTCCCAGGATTGGATGGGAAAGCAGATCGTCATGTGTGCGGATATCAAGCAACGCGTGGAGAATTCCACTATCACGGATATAGATCTTGGGTGATTTTACCAAGCGCTTTTTCAAATTCGGGGCGTCAGGTAAGAGGACCCGCACCATGAATGT
>JASFEQ010000276.1:0-6121 GCA_050124735.1 Desulfobacteraceae bacterium
TTCAGGAAGAGATTCAAGGAGAAGAGGACAAGCCCAACCTTCTCCATATCTACCGGCCTGAGGGATGACTTGAAAAAATTTTTCTCCTTCAGACTCACTGCTCATCAGATGAGAGCCATAGAGGATATGGTTAAAGACTTCACCACGGGCAAATGCATGAATCGATTGCTTTTGGGGGATGTGGGATGCGGCAAGACAGTGATTGCAGCAGTGGCCGCTCATATAAGCCTCCGCAACAACCACCAAGTGGCCATCATGGTTCCCACACAGGAACTGGCCAATCAACATTTTGAATACTTTTTAAACCTTGCGCCCAAGATGGGATTTCGACCTGTTCTCTTGACGGGAAAACTAAAAAAGTCTGAGCGCCAAAAGGTTTATGAGGGAGTCGAAAAGGAAGCGTACAACCTGGTGATCGGGACGCAATCCCTCATACAAAAAGGACTTCGTTTCGCGAGATTGGGTCTTGTCGTCATTGATGAGCAGCAGCGCTTTGGGGTGAGAGACCGCGCTTCAATGGACCGGAAAGGAGAAAACCCGCACATCCTCGTCATGACGGCCACGCCCATTCCCAGAACCCTAGCCATTAGTTTTTACGGAGACATGGATCTTTCCTTTATAGAAGGCTTTCCTGAGGGTCGCAAGCCGGTGGTCACCCACTTGGTGACAGAAGGTGAGAAAAGGAGAGTTTTCGAGACATTGAAAGAAAAGATGTCCGCGGGTCAGCAAGCCTTTGTCATATGCCCCATCATTGAAGGCTCAGAGGAGATGGACCTAAAAAATGCACTGGAGATGGCTGAAAAACTCAAGAAGATTTTCTTGCCCCCATTCCGGATCGGATTGGTCCATGGCCGTCTCTCTCCTGATGAAAGAGAAGCGGTGATGAATGATTTTCGTAAGGGACGGATCCATCTCCTGGTAGGGACGACCGTCATAGAGGTGGGCGTTCATGTCCCTATGGCGACGGTTATGGTCATTGAGCATCCTGAGCGTTTTGGGTTGGCGCAACTGCACCAGTTGAGAGGACGGGTAGGCAGGGGAAAGGAAAGGGGACTCTGTTTTTTGATGACCTCCAGCAACCTCTCTGAGCCGAGCAAATCCAGACTCAAGATCCTGGTTGAAAACCATGATGGTTTTGAGATCGCAATGAAAGACCTTGCTCTGAGGGGGCATGGAGAGCTGACAGGAACGAGGCAGGCGGGCGTGGGGGAATTGGATCTTTCTGAAATGATTAGGGAATCGGGACTTCTGCTGGCAGCCAAACAAGAGGCATATGGACTGATCGATTCTGATCCAGGGCTTTTGCAGCCTGAAAACCGCCATCTCAAAGATATGGTCGAGTCCATTCTGGCCAGGCCTTTGGACTTGTAGTCTCAAATCGTAAACAAGCCTTACCCCCCGAGACTGTGTCACCATTCGTCATCCCCCGCCGCCTTTGATCAGACCCTGCAGGTGTGGGAAGTGAGATATGGCCTTGCCTCTGGCCAGTAGGGCCTTCGGCCCGGCTTCCGGCTCATAGAGCCTACAGCTCGGAGGGAGGGAGAAATGGGGCGTGGCCTCACACAGCGTGGGGGGTCCAGGCGTAGCGCGGACAAATTCCGTGTCGAATGGCCCTTCGATTTAACTCAGGGCCGTGAGCCTGTCGAACGGCTTGTCCAATGGCAGATGATGCCTTGATGGCGATCAGAGAACATTTGACGAAGCCTGTTCTATAATGTAAAAGAGTACGTTTTACCCATTGCACTTCACATAATTTCCGAAGGAGAATAGCGTCATGCAAGAGTTCAGGAGAATGAATCGTTTACCGCCTTACGTCTTTAGGGTTGTTGACACGCTCAAGATGGATTTAAGGCGCAAGGGCGAGGACATCATAGACTTGGGCATGGGAAACCCAGATATACCCACGCCAAAGCATATTGTGGACAAGCTCGTCGAGGCTGCAAAAAACGGACGTAATCACAGATATTCTGCATCAGCAGGAATTACCAAGTTAAGAGACGCTATCGCCAAATGGTACAAAAGGCGGTTCAAAGTGGAATTGGACCCGAATACTGAAGCCCTCGCCACCATAGGCGCAAAGGAGGGTCTGTCCCATCTCGTGCTTGCGACTATAAGCCCGGGTGATGTGGTGTTTGCCCCAAATCCAACATACCCGATTCACCCGTATTCGGTGATCATAGCGGGAGGAGATCTGCGCAGTATTCCCATTGGCCCGGACAGAGATTTTTTTGAAGATCTGCTAACGGCCACGAAGCAGACCTGGCCAAACCCAAAGATGCTGATCATCTCCTACCCCCATAATCCGACAACCGCGGTCGTGGACAGGAAGTTTTTTAAAAAGCTTGTAGAGTTTTGTCGAGAGCACGAGATCATGGTCATACATGACTTTGCTTACGCCGATTTGGTTTTCGACGGTTACAAGCCGCCCAGCTTCCTTCAGATCCCCGGAGCAAAAGAAATCGGGGTAGAGATGTTCAGCCTGTCCAAGAGCTATTCCATGCCGGGATGGCGGGTTGGATTCTGTGTGGGGAACCCGACCCTCGTGGGGGCCTTGAGGAGGTTGAAAAGCTATCTGGACTACGGCATATTTCAACCCATCCAGATTGCATCCATTATCGCCTTGAACGGCCCTTATGGCTGCGTCAAAGAGATTGTGGAGAGTTATCGTAAGAGGCGTGATACACTCGTTGATGGTCTAAACCGCATTGGCTGGCCATTAGAAAAACCGAAAGCGACCATGTTCGTATGGGCGAAAATTCCAGATCCATATCTCAAGATGGGATCCGTCGAATTCTCAAAATTGCTCATCAAGAAGGCAAAGGTAGCCGTCTCCCCAGGCATAGGTTTCGGAGAGTACGGTGATGAATATGTGAGATTCGCTCTCGTAGAAAACCCCCATCGCATCAGACAGGCTATCAAAGGGATCAAGCAGGTGCTGTGAAAGAAGAGGGACCCATGCAACAAGTCAACGTGGGAATCATTGGATTCGGGACCGTAGGGGCCGGCACGGTGGAGGTCCTGTTAAACAATAGAGATATTATCAGTAGCAGGGTGGGTTCGGACATCATTGTCAAAAGAATTGCCGACCTGGATCTGGATTCTGATAGGGGCATTCCCCTTGAATCAGGCCTTCTGATCAGAGAGGCCATGGAGGTCATTGAGGACCCTGATATCCATGTGGTGGTGGAGCTTATGGGCGGCATTGATCAGGCAAAGGAATACATCCTGAAGGCCATGGAAAATGGAAAACATGTGGTCACCGCCAACAAGGCCCTGCTTGCAGAATTCGGAGAGGAAATATATCAGGCCGCCGATGACCATGGGGTTAGCATTGCCTTTGAGGCGAGTGTGGGTGGCGGGATCCCGGTTATACGTTCCTTTAGGGAAGGGTTGTCTGCAAACCGCATTCAAACCATAATGGGTATCCTGAACGGGACTTCCAACTACATTTTAACCCGGATGACGGAGCGGGAACTCCCATATGATGAAGCCGTACAAGAGGCCATAGAACTTGGGTACGCAGAGGACCCTCCCACCCTTGACGTGGATGGTACTGATGCGGCCCATAAGCTGGCCATACTCGTTTCCATCGCCTTCGGCGTCCCCATACCCTTTAACAGAATCTACCGGCAAGGGATAGATAAACTGACCCCCGAAGACATCCGCTTTGCGCGTGAATTCGGTTATTGCATAAAACTCTTGGCTGTCGCCAGGAATCGGGAGGGTAAGGTTGCAGCGAGGGTGCATCCATGTATGGTCCCCCTCGACCACATCATGGCAAGCGTTAACGGCGTCTACAATGCCATATACCTTGAAGGCGACTTCGTGGGGCCCAACCTTTATTATGGGCTGGGCGCGGGAAGAAGACCTTCTGGAAGCGCCGTGGTTTCCGATATCATACATCTGGCAAGGCAGATCAGAAAGGGGGTCAACAAATTGATTCCCCCTCTCGCCCATGTCCGTCCACAGGATAATGCCATATCCATCCAGCCTATAGATGAATTGAACACGGCCTATTATTTCAGGTTTGCAGCCGTCGATGAACCGGGCGTACTGTCCAAGATATCCGGCGTCCTGGGCGACCACCAGATCAGCATTGCTTCTGTTATCCAAAAAGGAAGAGAGGAGAAAGGATCCGTCCCCGTTGTCATGCTGACCCATGAGGCCCAAGAGAGTAATGTCACAAAGGCCTTAACACTCATGGAAAATCTGGATGTGCTGACCGATGAGACCATCATGATCCGGGTTGAAGAGGGATGAAGCGGAATTCGGCACTTTAGACACTTTAGGCACTTTAGCTCACTTTCAAAGGAACCCCATTGAACAGTCGGAGTAAAACCAAATATGTATTCTTGGTGGGAGACGGCATGGCCGATTATCCCCTCGACGAACTTGGCGGGAGAACGCCTCTGCAGGTTGCCGCCACACCGCATATGGATCGGATTGCGGCCTGCCGGCTTGGTCTGGTAAGGACCATCCCCGACGGTATGGAGCCGGGCAGTGATACGGCCAACCTCACTCTTTTAGGATACGATCCTAAGATCTACCATACTGGACGCGCGCCCCTGGAAGCGGCCAGCATGGGCGTGGCCCTAAAGCCCAACCAGGTGGCTTTCAGAATGAACCTTGTGTCGCTGGACCTGAGATCAGACGACGAGATCATCATGCTGAGCCACAGTTCTGGCGACATTTCAACCGCTGAAGCTGAACATATTGTGGAGAGTCTAAAGCAGGGGATCAGTACCCCGGAAATAACCATATACCAGGGTGTGGCTTATCGCCACCTGTTGGTATGGGATAATGGGCCCGAGGATATCCTGACCATTCCACCTCACGATGTATTGGATCAGAATATGGCCCAATACCTAAACCACTCCCCCAACAATCCCGTCCCCAGTCTGATTAGAAGCTCCTGGGGGATCTTGAAAGACCACCCCGTTAACGTGAAGAGAAAGGGGGAAGGCCTTAAGGAGGCCAATTCCATCTGGGTGTGGGGTCAAGGAAGAGCCCCCAAGTTACCCTTATTTAAAGATACATATGGTTTGGAAGGGGTGGTGATTTGTGCAGTGGATCTTATCAGAGGCATCGGTATCTATGCCGGATTTGCCCCCATCCGCGTGGAAGGGGCCACGGGCTACCTGGACACCAACTACCTGGGAAAGGCTGCAGCCGCCTTGAAGGCCTTGAAGAGCCACGACTTTGTCTTACTTCATGTGGAGGCACCGGATGAGGCCGGCCACAGCGGGAACACCCAAGAAAAAATAGAAGCCATCGAGGCCTTTGATAAAAAGGTAGTGGGGACTATTCTAAAAGGCTTAGAGGAATTTGAGTCTTACAGGATTCTAGTCGTAAGTGACCACTTAACACCCATTACCAAGAAAACCCATACCCCTGAGCCTACCCCATTCGCGTGGGCGAGTGATAAAGAGCTTGAATCAACCGCAAAAGGGCCTCCTTATACTGAAGCCTCTGCCCAGAAGAGCAGACTCATATTCGAAGATGGACACCAATTAATGCCCTCTTTCCTATCCCGAACACCACCTTGACACCGCACATTTTTTAAAATACTTTCACCCCAAAAATAATTTCACATAAGGAGATGGAAATATGAATATTCTTTTTTTCGGCCCCAATGGAAGTGGCAAAGGGACGCAAGGTGCCATAGTGAAGGAAAAATATAAGATACCCCATATTGAGACTGGGGTGATTTTCAGAGACAATATTTCAGGAGGGACAGACCTGGGCAAAGAGGCGAAGGGCTATATTGATCGGGGCGAACTCGTACCTGATAGCATCACCATACCCATGATTTTGAAACGCCTCAAAGAGGATGATTGCAACGATGGCTGGCTTCTGGACGGCTTCCCCAGAAATCTGACCCAGGCTGAGGAACTCGATAAGGCCCTCGAAAAGGAGGGTATTGATCTTGATATCGTCATAGAGATCGTTCTTGACAAACAGATAGCAAAAAACCGGATCATGGGCCGCCGTTTGTGCGTCAATGATAATAACCATCCCAACAATATCTATATTGACGCGATAAAGCCGGATGGAGACAAATGCAGGGTCTGTGGCGGAGATCTCAAGAGTCGTTCTGATGATCAGGATGAGGAGGCTATAG
>JASFEQ010000277.1:0-6105 GCA_050124735.1 Desulfobacteraceae bacterium
TTGATATCGGCGTGGCTTACAGGGAGGATGTGGACGAAGTCATGGACATATTAAGGGAAATTGGGGAAGAGATGCAGAATGATCCGGAATACGGCAAGAATATCCTCGAACCCCTAGAGATCTTTGGTCTACACAAATTCGATGACTCGGCCATCGTGGTTAGGGCCCGGTTGACCACCAAGCCTCTGAAGCAGTGGGGCTTGAAGAGAGAATTTAATCGACGGGTAAAGAGGGTCTTTGATGAGAGAGGTATCGAGATCCCCTTCCCCCATCGTACCCTATATATGGGTGAGCCAAAGCAAGGTCCTGCACCGCCCTTGCAGGTTCAGGTAAAGGAAACAGAGGGACAAGAACTTCCAGCCTAGCAATTAACTGCTATTCATTTAGCTCACCGCCCGGAGTTGCTTGACAGTGGCTCCCTGTTACTCCTATATTGGAACTTGCTGCCCACTGAAATGGGTAGTCCCGGGCTCAAGGGCAAGACCCGATAGAAACGGGATGGAGAGATGAAAGATATTTTGGCCTTTGTCATGGCTGGCGGGAGAGGTGAGCGGCTCATGCCCCTCACCCGAGACCGCACCAAACCGGCGGTTCCGTTCGGCGGCATTTATCGGCTGATCGACTTTACGTTGAGCAACTGCGTCAACTCAGGGGTTTATAAGATCATCGTGCTGCCCCAATATAAATCCCAGTCTCTCAATGACCACTTAGATGCAGGCTGGAACATCTTCAGTCAAAAGATCGGTCACTTCCTTAAGATCGTGCCACCTCAGCAGCGAATAGGGCTTGACTGGTACAAAGGGACTGCCGATTCCATTCGCCAGAACCTCTACCTCATTGAGCGCTACAAACCTGATCATGTCCTCATCCTCTCAGGGGACCACATCTACAAGATGGATTACACCCTATTTCTACGATACCACGAGGAAAAAGAGGCAGATCTCACCATTTCTCTGTTGGAAGTGAGTCAGGAACTCGCTGGCCAGTATGGCGTGGCGGTCGTGGATGAGGGGTATCGCATTTCAGGATTTCAGGAAAAGCCCAAGGGGGAACTGAAAACAATCCCTGGTGATCCAAGGCATGTGTTAGCCTCCATGGGCATTTACCTATTTCGGACGAAAGTTCTCCTTGAAATACTCCGCTCCAATCAGGAGAATGACTTTGGTCGCGATATTATACCTGGCATGTTAGACACCTATCGTGTCTATGCCTACCCTTATGGCAAGAACAATTGCATTGAGGATTACATCTACGTGACTCTGGAAAACGGGGAACGTCAGCTCAAACTGGATCTCTGCACCCGGGATTCCGGGTATTGGCGAGATGTGGGAACCCTGGACTCCTATTGGAACGCCAACATGGATCTCACCGGCGTGGACCCCTACTTCAATCTCTATGGTCAGAAGTGGCCCATGCACACCTATCAGGTAGTTGCACCACCAGCCAAGTTTGTTTTCGCCACCGAGCGTAAGGAAGACTTCCGAGTGGGAAAGGCCTTAGATTCCTTGGTGGGTCAAGGATGCATTGTCAGTGGAGTCGTCCGCAATTGCGTCCTCTCAAACAATGTGGTGATAAGGAGTTGGGCTACAGTGGATGAGTCGGTGATCTTAGAAGGGGTCACTGTGGGCCGGCATTGTAGGATTAAAAAGGCCATTATCGACAAAGACAACAACATCCCTCCTGGGACTGAGATAGGCTATAGCCCCAAGGAAGATCGGGGGCGCTTTACGGTTACACCCCGTGGTATTGTGGCGGTGCCCAAGGGATATTTTAAGGAAGAAGAATTGTAGGGCAGGAACCGGGCCTTCAGGCGCGGCCATAGATTTCAGTCATCTCAAGAAGCCGTTTTGTTAAGGAAGGTGTCAGCTGATCCGGCAAAAGGCGCCACTTCCAATTACCATCCTTTTTGGCCGGACGATTCATTCGCGATTGTTCGCCCAAACCCAGGATGTCCTGCATGGGAATAATGGTGGTATCTGCAACCGACATCATGGCAAGCCTCACCAATTCCCAATGAACCTCCTTTGCTACAATCTCCCTTCCCAAGTAAAGGGCGAGTCTCCTTTTTTCTTCTGGCTTGGCCTCCTTTTCAAACCACCCCCTTGCCGTATTGTTGTCGTGGGTCCCGGTATAAACCACACAATTCTTTACGTGATTATGGGGTACATAGGGATTCGTGGACAGATCCTCACCAAATGCAAAGAGGAGCACCTTCATGCCAGGGAATCCGAAATGGTCCATGACTTTCCAGACATCCGGAGTAATCAGGCCGAGATCCTCGGCAATAATAGGAGCCTCTGGGAATCTGTCTAAGACAACGCGGAAGAAATCCTCAGCAGGTGCTTCCACCCACTTCCCATTGATGGCGTTTTTTTCATCAGCCCCCACTTCCCAGTAGCTCACAAAGCCCCGAAAATGATCAATTCTCAGAAAATCAAATAGCCCAAAATTGTGTTCTAATCGCTGAATCCACCAGTCATAACCCCTTTCCCTCAATACGTCCCACCTATAAACAGGGTTGCCCCAGAGCTGACCCGTTTCGCTGAAATAATCGGGAGGCACGCCAGCCACACCGTAGGGCCTCTTGTTATGGTCCAGCTTACATAGCTCCGGATGGACCCATACATCGGCGCTGTCATGGACCACATAGATGGGCATGTCCCCAATGATTTTAATACCTTTCTCCAAGCAGCGCTCTTTCAGAGTATGCCACTGTCTGAAGAAGAGGTACTGAAGGAAGACTTCCTTTTCAACGGCATCATGAAGCGTTTTTCTCATTGACCCCAGGTCCTCTGGTTTTCTCTCCCGTACGCCCTCTGGCCATTCACTCCAAACCTCTCCTTGAAAATGGGCTTTCAAGGCCATAAAGAACGCATAATCATCCAGCCAATGGTCATTTTGTGCTCGGAAGTCCTCATACTCATAAGTTTGTTTCCTGGTCTTGAAATGTTCAAAGGCCCGATGAAAAAGCCTCTCCTTGGAAGATTTAGCTTTATAGTAGTCCACACGCGCTTCTGGAAATTTGCCAAGGTGTGATAAATCTTCCTGGTCAAGTAAACCGTCCTGGAGGAGGAGTTCAGGGCTTATGAGTAATGGATTGCCTGCAAAGGCAGAGGCGCTGTGATAGGGAGAGTTGCCATGTCCCAGGTCTGTGGGGTTCAAAGGAAGGATTTGCCAGTAGCTCTGTTTGGTCTTTGCAAGGAAATCGATAAATTTGTAAGCCCATGGCCCCATGTCTCCCACGCCAAAAGGTGAAGGCAGAGATGTGAGATGGAGGAGAAGGCCATTTCCTCGTCCTTTCATTTCTCCCTCGCTTCTACCACATAATCAACGGTCACCCTGTCTTCGGATTCAGTGGCCGCTTTCAGGGACGCCGGGCTGAGGGCCACCTTGACGGTCATCGTTCCCGATTTATCTATCCGATCCACGGAAACCTTTTCTGTGTAGATGGTGGAGACATTTTCGAGGATCCTACTCTCCCCAGTGACCTGGATCGTTTCAGGTGTAAGCTTGGCCTCAACCAAGCGTAAGTTCCTGGGCAACTTCCCCACCCAATCCACTTGGATTGGGAACGCCCGTTTAACCAGCACATCGAGGGTGACTTCAACAGCCTGGGGTCTCACATTTTTTAGGACAACGCCGGGTGGAAGTGTGATGTTTTCCTGCGTAATATTGAAGGCATTGAGTCCCACCACTGCCTTGCTCAAGTCCAACCGCACCTTCACCTGCTCTGGCCGGACAGATCTAATGAGAGCCCCTGAGCCGCTCAAGTCCAAACGGACCGTATTTATTGAAGCATCCAGTATTTGCATTCTGGGGGCACGATTCATGTATTCTACGGGAATTTCAAGGGTCACCAGGGTATCCATACCCCTTGTGAAGCTGAACCATACCCCTGATATAAACAGGAATGAGACCAGGGCCGCTATGCCGAGTTCAAGTTTCCCTTTCCCCAGACGACCCTCCTCTGTTTCAGGGATCTCCATGTGTTCACGCAGGATTTCTGCTAGCGCTTCCTTTCCCCTTACACCCTTCAAATCAGACCCTTTAGCCACTGACACGGTTCCCCTTTCCTCAGACACGATGAGGACCAGCGCGTCTGTTTCTTCGGCCAGTCCTGCAGCGGCCCTATGACGTGTCCCAAATTGGGAAGGAAAGTCTGTTCTTTGAGAAAGGGGCAGAACAGTGCTTACTTCAGTGACCCTGTCACCCCGAATAATGGCGGCGCCGTCATGAACAGGGTTGTCGTGCCAGAAAATACTCAAAATCATCTCCTTTGACAGCAATCCCTGCCAGGAGATTCCGCTCTGGATTACCTCTCCCAGATCTTCCTTTCCTGGAATAACGAGCAGGGCGCCCATTCTTCTCCGTCCCAGTTCAAACGCAGCCTCCACAATTTCTTCCACAGGTGTGGAGAACCCTTCACGCAGGGAGCCCCACAGGATGGCTTTCAAGTTCTTTGCCTGAAGCACGGAACGGATCTCATTTCTGAAGACAACAATGATAATAAGCGCCGCGGCCGCTATAATCCCCTGGATGACCCAGCTGGTCACAATAAGCCCTAAAGAGCCCGCCATCCTCTGAAAAAACCAGAGAAAGGCAATCCCCATCAGGACCCTGAACACGTTGGTCCCCCTGAAAAGGACATAGAGGCGAAAGAGGATATAACTGTTTATGGCGATATCAACGGCATCCTGCCATCGTATGCTTGTCAAGAATGTGAGCAGCTTATCCATACATATCAATCCGTTACACTAAACCTTAATACCCCTAAAATGTTTCCTTCCTCATCAGTAATTTCTACTCGCCACGGGCCCTTTTCGCCATTCCGAAGCCTCATTCTGCTGAACGTTGACCAGCGAGGGGTCTTAAGGGAGAGCTTCACCCTAGCTCTAAGCTTATCTCTAAAATACCACTTGTGATAAATGACCGTTTTTTGGGGAACGGGGTCAAAGGTGGTAAAGCAATGGACTTGACCGATTTTATAGGGAAAAACAATCGCTCGGTTCCTAAGACTGTTGTCCCTTATGCCTTCGCACATGGCGGCCTGGACAAGAGTCAGCTTTTTGATCGTCCCTTTGGATGGGGCATCCTTCTTTTGGGCGAATGCCTGTGACGAAAAACAAGCCAATAAAATCAAAAGGAGAAAAGATGTGAGTAATCTGCGAATCATTGACATGCGCTTGGGCCTTTTGCTCTCGTCTCTCCGGTAGCCAGAAAGATTCGGCACCTTAATTGCCAAGTAGAATGGGATTGTTATAAAATTATAACATCAAACAAGGGGGCGTAATCAAATAAAATATGGTGATTATAGGGGATTTTGGAGAGGGGGGCGTATCGCGGTATGATTCTCTGTGAGGTTACCTCGCATGGCTGAGAGCATTCAGGAGATATTCAAGCGCAAGCTCGTCCCTGTGGGTTTCCAGCGCACCATGGGTCTCTTCGGGGCCACCACGCTCGGTGTGGGTGCCCTCATGGGGGCTGGATTATACGTGCTCATCGGCCTTGCAGCCGGCCATGCCGGACCAGCGGTATGGCTCTCCTATCTGGTTTGCGGCCTACTCAGCCTCCTCTCCGTATTTGTCTTCGGAGAGCTCTCCCGCAAGGTCCCCATTACCGGGGGAGGGTATGCATTTGCCTATAACGCCCTCGGGAGTTTCTGGGGATTTATGACGGGCTGGCTCTTGGCTCTGGGTAGCATATTTGCCTGCGCCATGTATGCCACCGGTTTCGCCTACTACTTCAGTCCCCTTCTGCCTTATAACCTCCCAGCACCCATCATAAAAGGAATCTCTATCACGATTATTGCATTACTAACCGTACTCAATTGCCGTGGCACAAAAGGGGGTGAAAGGGTACAGAAAATCTTCACCTGGGGCAATTTGCTCATACTCCTGGCCCTCATTCTGCTGGCCATTCCCAAAGCAGACCCACAACAGCTAAGACCCATGTTCCCACAGGGTTTCGGCGGCGTGGGAGGAGCGATCGCCATCATTTACGTCTCCTTTTTCGGATACCAACTCATTGCCAACAACTCAGAGGAGATTATCGC
This sequence comes from Desulfobacteraceae bacterium, assembly GCA_050124735.1. GTDB lineage: Bacteria > Desulfobacterota > DSM-4660 > Desulfatiglandales > HGW-15 > JASFEQ01. Next base: position 6,053 of record JASFEQ010000277.1, read on the forward strand.
GCCAGAAAAGACCGTTCCCAAGGCCATGTTTTTGGCTATGCTGGTGAGCCTCG
>JASFEQ010000278.1:0-6100 GCA_050124735.1 Desulfobacteraceae bacterium
GATCAAAGGTTATTCCAGGCCTCTCACTGTATATAGGCTCTTGGGCTGACGTGTAGAGGGTCAGAGGTGGAGTAAGCAGAACAGTCCGTAATCCAGGAGAATGGTTTTGAAATTTAAACAACTGAGTGAAGTTCATCTAAAGAATCTAATGTCCATGGTGGCCCCCGACCGTTTCTCCACCGGGGAGTCCAATTTGGATCTACACGCAAAGGATCAATCCCACCACAAACCGAATCGGCCAGAGGCCGTGATATGGCCCGTAGACAGACGAGAGGTCTCAAACATACTGAAATATGCCAATGCACACCTTATTCCCATCACGGGATGGGGTGCAGGGACCAGTCTTGAAGGCAATCCTATCCCAGTGAAAGGGGGGATTGTCCTGGATTTTTCCCAGATGAACCATATTCTGGATATAAGGGAGGGGGATTTCCAGGCCGATGTGGAACCGGGCGTGGGTTACCGGGATCTCAATGGAGCGCTGCGCCATAAAGGCCTATTCTTCCCGCCAGATCCTGGGGCATGGGCCACTATTGGCGGGATGATCGCTAACAATGCCAGCGGAACCAGAACTGTCCGTTATGGCTCCACGAAAGACCACGTCCTCAGGTTAACGGTGGTCCTGGCAGAGGGTGAGATCCTTGAGTTGGGCACCCGGGCATCAAAGAGTTCCTCCGGTTACGACCTTATTCACCTTTTTGTGGGTTCCGAGGGGACCCTCGGGATCGTGGTAGAGGCGACCCTTCGATTGGTAGGGCTTCCGGAAGAGGCCTCAGCAGCCGTTGTGAGCTTTTCTTCAGTGGCGGCCGCCGGAAAGGCCGTTTTTGAGATCATCCGATCGGGGTTGGGTCCCGCTTCACTGGAACTCCTGTCTCCTGAATGTGTGGAACTCATAAACCAGGAAACGGGTTTTGATTTGGAAGTTTCCCCAACACTTTTTGTGGAGTTTCACGGCCCATCCAAAAGGCAGCTGGCCGAAATTCTAGACCTGGTACAAGAAATCTGCAAAGAAGAGGGATGCGGCGAATTCAGGCCCGCCGTAGGGAGAGAGGAGAGGGATCACCTTTTCAAGGCACGGCATGATTTGGGGGAGATGATCTTGCGGAACAATCCGGGCCGCTCTTCCATGTCCCTAGACGTGGCAGTCCCCATCACGGCCTATCCTGAGATGATCGCCTTTGCCAGAGAGACGTATGAAAAGAGCGGTATACCCGGATACATTTTTAGCCATGCGGGAGACGGGAACATTCACCTGGTGCTAACCTGGAAGACCGGGGATGAACGGGAATGGGAGATTATCGAACAGGTGAATCATCAAGTGGTTTCCAAGGCCCTTGCTACGGGCGGTACAGCCACTGGGGAGCACGGGGTGGGCATAGGCAAACGAAAGTTTATGGATGAAGAACATGGAAAGAGCCTGCAATGGATGAAGAGAATCAAATCCCTGTTCGATCCGAATGGGATCCTCAATCCAGGCAAGATATTTCCTTAAATGCTACCCTCAGTTGGTGAGCGGGGCCATGAGCGGCTGAGTCTAAAGAAATGTGCTACAGACAACTTACAACGAACCACTAACCGGGCACATGGAAGATTACACAAAAATCGCTACCTTGGAAAATGAGATTGAAGCGGGGCTGTTGGATTCCATACTCACGGAACGAAACGTCCCTCATCTCATGCGGTCCTATTATGATACGGCCTATAACGGTCTGTTCCAGACCCAAAAAGGGTGGGGCTATGTGAGTGCGCCAGAAGGGTACAAAGAAGAGATCATGGAGATCCTCACGGATGTGAGAAAGGAGGCCAGCACCTTTGAATCGTCTCCGGACGTTTCAGGGGAGAATTGACTCAAGCAAAGTTCCAAAACGGCATGTGTTGTGTTAATATGAGAAAAAAAGCCACGAAGGGTTTCAGGTCTTCGCAGGTTTTCGGGAGTATAAGGTGCGAATAATTTTCTTTGCAGGCAAGGGTGGCGTGGGCAAGACGAGCGTGGCTGCTGCCACAGGCATAAGGGCGGCGGAAACGGGGCAGAAGACTCTCATCATGTCGCTGGATGTGGCCCACAGCCTTTCAGATATTTTTGATCTTGAGAAGGATCTGCTGGATCAAAACAAGGGTAAACCCTTTGAGGTGAACAAAAACCTCTGGATCCAGGAGCTAGACATATCTGAAGAGATGGAGAAGAACTGGGGAGACATCCATAGATACCTTTCGGTCCTCTTCAATACAACGGGGCTGGATTCAATCTTGGCCGAGGAGTTGGCCATCCTGCCTGGAATGGAAGAGATAAGCTTGCTTCTCTATATCAACAGTTATGCGCGGAAGAAAAAGTACGATGTCATCATCCTTGATTGCGCACCCACCGGGGAGTCCCTCAGATTTATCAGCATCCCGACGACCCTGGAGTGGTATATGAAAAAGCTATTCAAGTTGGAGAAGACCATTGTCAAAGTGGCTCGTCCGGTGGTCAAGAAAGTTTATAGCTTTCCCTTGCCCGGCGATGACTATTTCGATGCCATTGAGTACCTGTTTGAGCGTTTGAGGGGGGTGGATCAACTCCTCGTTGATCCAGAGACAACCTCTGTTCGCCTTGTGACCAACCCGGAGAAAATTGTTTTAAAAGAGACCCAGAGGGCCTTCATGTATTTTTATTTGTACAGGATGAATATTGATGGCATTATAGTGAATCGCATTCTACCCGACGACGTTGAAGATGCATACTTTGATGGTTGGAGGGAAAGCCAGAAGAAGCACCTGGAAAAGGCTGAAGAATATTTCAGCCCCGTTCCCACCTTTCATGTAAAGCTTTTCAAAGATGAAATACTTGGCTATGAGAGCTTAAAGGCCTTTGCCGATCAGATCTATGGGGAAAGGAATCCCCTGGAGCGGTTTTTTGAGGGAGAAGCTTACAGTCTGACCAAGGAGAATGGGGAGTATCAACTGATGATGAAACTTCCCTTTATCATGAAGCAGGATGTGGACCTGAACAGGGTCTCTGATGAATTGATCGTGCGCGTGGGCAGTTTCAAGAGGCATCTTTTGCTTCCTAGACACGTGGCTGCCTCAAAAGAGGTGAAGGCCAGGCTGGAAGGTGAGTACTTGTATATCCATTTTAAAGGAGAGGACCATGGCAAAAGAGAAGCATAAAGAGGAGATGATGGTTTGCCCTGTGGGCAAGTTCTTCTGGGATATGCAGAAAGGCTCCCGGAAAAAGTCCAAATTCTTTGATCATCTGGACCAGTCGCGTGTGGAATTTCTAAAGGCGATCAGATCGCTGGTTGATGAGAGAATAGCTGATATTGAGAAAAAGGGTGCGGCCAGGTCCAAGAGGGCGACCAAGATCAAGGTAGATTGAGAATCCTTATCGTCCTGGATGACTGAGCGGATTTGGTCTTCTCCGAGCTTGAGGTTCTGAGGCCGGAAACCAGAGGGTCCCATTTAACCCACTGAGGAGACAGAGCACCATGATGACGGCCCCGTCGCTTTTGGCAGAGAGGCTGTGGTGCGGGCAACGAAAGTGTAAATAGTCGTTCCGTATTGCATGTTAAGAAAGCTGCCCAAATGATAGGGTTTTTGCCCGATCTCGCGTTTGTGGGATCGGGCAAAAATTTTCTCTCTGATCGTTGGGGTGGAACGACAGCCTGTTGAGCAAATCTATTGACGAGATATTGCGGCCTCTGATAGAAGAGCTTAAAACCAGATGAAAGGAGAGACAGGCACCTTTTGGAATTTGTAACCCTAAAAGGTTTTAAAGACATCCTGCCCGCAGAGGTGAGCACCTGGCAGCGGCTAGAATCGGAGTCCAGAAGGGTTTTTCAGTGTTTTGGATTTCAGGAGATCAAACCTCCCATCTTGGAAAGAACGGCGCTATTCAGTCGGAGCATCGGACAAGATACGGATATTGTTGCCAAGGAAATGTATTCCTTCAAAGACATCAAGGGGAGGGACCTAAGCCTGCGTCCAGAGGCGACGGCCTCGGTGGTCAGGGCTTACATTCAGCACCGGCTCTATGAGAAAAATCCCGTACAGAAGCTTTTCACCGTCGGCCCCATGTTCAGGCATGAGCGGCCTCAGAAAGGTCGATTCAGGCAGTTCCATCAGATGAATGCGGAAATACTTGGTGATCCGGGGCCCAAGTCCGATGCGGACATCATTGTCATGGCTATGGTCCTCTTTGATGCAATCGGGTTGCCGGGACTGACCCTTCACCTAAATTCCCTTGGTTGCCCCAAGTGTAGAATAGGCTTCAGAGAGGAGCTCAAGCAATACCTATCCCAGAGAATCGCTGACCTGTGTACGGACTGTCAAAGAAGGGCGGAAACCAATCCGTTGAGGGTTTTTGACTGCAAGGTGGAGACCTGCCAAGAGGTGGTGTCGGGGGCTCCGTCCATCCTCGACCATATCTGTGAGGATTGTCAGGGGCATTTTCGCGGGCTTCAGGATTACCTCAATGGCTCGCATATCTCCTTTGTCCTAAACCCCAAGCTTGTGAGGGGTCTTGATTATTACAACAGAACCACCTTTGAGCTGCAGACGGAAAGCCTTGGCGCCCAAAATGCCGTAGCAGGTGGGGGTCGATATGACGGCCTTGTAAAACGCCTCGGTGGCCCTGACCACCCTGCTTTGGGCTTTGCCATCGGTGTGGAGAGATTGGTGACCCTGTTGGATAAGGGCAAAGAACAGGAGTTCATGACCCCCCAACTCTTCGTGGCAGCACTGGGGGAAAAGGCTGAGAGAAGGGCTTTTAACTGGGTCAATGACCTGAGGAAGTCAGGTGTTTGGGCAGAAATGGAATATGCCTCAAAGGGCCTAAAGGCGCAGATGAAGAGAGCGGATCGATTAGGCGCCAAAAAAGTGTTTATGGTGGGGGAGGACGAACTGGCATCCGGTAAGGGGATACTGAGAGATATGGAAACGAAAGGCCAGCAGGAGATTAGTCTGAAAAATGTTGTAAACAAGCTGATGAAAGCCCTCAAGACAAATGAGTGACAATGAAACCACAAAAATCGATGCTCTAGGAGACTGGAAACGAACCCATGACTGCGGCGGCCTGAGGTCAGAAGACGTGGACCGAGACGTGCTGTTAATGGGATGGGTGAACAGCAGAAGAGACCTGGGAAACCTCATCTTCATCGATCTCCGGGATAGGGAAGGGATTACCCAGATTGTGTTTGATCCTCAGGTGAATGAAGAGAGTCATGGGCGGGCCCACGTCCTGAGAAATGAGTGGGTCTTGGCTGTGAAGGGAAAGGTGACCCCTAGGCTCGAGGGACAAGAAAACCCGAGTCTGCCCACCGGGGCCATTGAGGTGAAAGTGGGGGACCTCAAGATATTGAACAGGACAGAGACTCCGCCCTATCAGGTGGATGGCATGGTGGATGCCTCCGAAACCTTGAGATTAAAATATCGTTACCTGGAACTCAGGAGACAGCGGATATTCCAGAACTTCCACAAGCGCCACCTTATCGCGTCCTGTATCAGGGCGTATCTAAACAGAAACGGTTTTATAGAGGTGGAGACCCCTTTTCTGGCCAAAAGTACGCCTGAAGGGGCCCGGGACTATCTCGTGCCAAGCAGAGTGAACAAAGGGCAGTTTTACGCATTACCCCAGTCCCCTCAGCTCTTTAAGCAGCTCCTCATGGTCGCCGGATTTGACCGGTATTATCAGATCGTCAGATGCTTTCGGGATGAGGACCTGCGGGCGGACCGCCAGCCCGAATTTACCCAAGTGGATCTGGAGATGTCTTTCACGGATGAAGAGGGTGTGATGGGTGTCATTGAGGGGATGATGCGAGAGGTGTTCCAGAAAGTCCTGGGCAAGGCGTTAGACACGGTCCTTCCCCGTTTGGATTACCAGGAGGTGATGGACCGCTTTGGGACAGATAAACCGGATATCCGCTTTGGAATGGAACTCAAAGATATCTCAGATCTTGTCAGTGATTCAGATTTCCGGGCCTTCAACGAGGTGGTAGCAAAGGGTGGCGTGGTAAAGGCGATCAACGTGCAACAGGGGGCTTCTGCATTTTCAAGAAAGGTTCTGGATGAATTGTCGCAACGGGTGATGGAGTGGGGAGCCAAGGGGTTGGCCACCATCAAGATA
>JASFEQ010000279.1:0-6072 GCA_050124735.1 Desulfobacteraceae bacterium
AATGCCGTGGCGTCCTCCTTGTAGAAGGTGTAAAGGACAAGGGGGGGTAGGGCGAAGTTGTAGACCATATGTGCCTCGTCATGGCCATTGCCGAAATAGGATATGTTGTCTTCGTGGGGAACATTGGTCTCCGTAATCAAGGTCACGCTGGGTGCCACCACATCCATCACGTCTCGCAAGATTTTTACAATCTCATGCGTTTCCGGCAAATGGATACATTCAGTTCCGGGTTCTGCCCATATATACGTTACGGCGTCCAGACGAAGAATGTCTGCCCCCTGCCTCACGTAGAAGAGCAGGCCCTCGATGATTCGCATCAAAACAGCAGGGTTTCTAAAATTAAGGTCGATCTGATCTTCAGAAAAAGTCGTCCAGACCCATTTGGGGCCTTCAATCGTGTCAAATTTCGTGAGGATGTCGGATGTCCTAGGTCGAAAAATTTTACTATGCTGATCAGGTGTGAGATCCTCGGGAGATTCGTAACAGATGAAAAACTTTTTGTAATATGGATTTCCGTTACAGAATTCCCTGAACATTCGGCTCCTGGAAGAGCAGTGGTTGAGGACCCCATCAAACATCAGCTGGTAACGCCAACCCATACCCCTAATATCTTCCCAGGTCCCCAGCTTCGGATCCACGCGTTGAAAATCCACAACGGCAAATCCCCTATCAGAAGAATAGGGGAAAAAAGGGAGAATGTGCAGGGTACTGATGGCACCAAGATTGTGCGTATCAACGAATTTGTATAATGTGGCCAGAGGGGAGTGCTCTTCACCCTGGACAAGATCCCCATAGGTGATGAGAATCATGTCTCTTTCAGTAAATCGCTCCTTGGGATCAAAATCCTTCTCCGCCTCCAACATCTCCTGAGGTTTGTGCGCACAGTGAACTTTAAGGATTCTTTCCAACTCTGGCAACCACTGTTTTGCTTCTGCCTCACCATACAGAAAGCGCAGACGTATAAACAAATCCTCACGCACATCAGGTGGGATCTCGAACGGGGGCCGCCTATAATCCGGTTCATCAAAGTAAGGGATGTGATATATTTTGTCAGATTTCTCAGGTTTGCTGGCTGCAGGGTTATCCCCACGGTTCTTCCTTAACATAACCACCGTTTCTCCTTCTGCTCACCTCAGTGTTCACCCGCCCAGATTCATTCATATCATCTGTTTGGATCTTATTTATCGAGCATATTGCAGTCGGCTTCTGTCACCCGTCGTTCTCACAACTCTGCCGTCCTTAAAATGGACGAAGTAGACGAGTTTTCTCCAGGCGTGAGCAAAGTTATCAATTATAACCTCATATCCCCATGTTTCTTCATCCTTTTCACGGGTAATAGCATCCGGTTTCCCTAATGCCGCCTCCACCATCTCTGGCATCATCCCTAATTCCACCTCTCTTGCAGCCACTTTCTGAACCGTGGTTTCATTCCAGTCAGGATGCTGAGATCGAATTTGCTCAAGGTGATGCTCGGTAGAGGCACACCCAACGACCACAAAGACCCCCAACAGAATGATTGTTTTCCTCAGGACCATCGCGCTAACCTCCTGTACTAAGAATCCTCCGAAAATCCCCAATCCCTCAATTCTTAAATCATTTCCCTTGGCTGTCCCGTGCATGAGAGCACATTACTCCAAAACCTTCCTTTTGGATCGATTTGCTTGCGCTTGGACACGGCAAGCTGGATGGGCACATGTGTGAATCGGCTTTTCCAGAACCCAACGAGCATGTTTGTCCGGCCCGCCATCGCAGCGTGCACCGCATTGTGCCCCAGTAGCAGGCAAAATGCCGAGTCACGGGGATTCGCCGGCATACTTCGGATCATGTAGCTGGGATCGATATACTTGAGCGTCACCTCCATACCAGCCTTTTTGAAATATGCGTTAATCTGATCTTTCAGGAAAATTCCGATGTCTCCCAATCGGATATTACCCGATGCATCTCGTTCCCCTGTTATTCCCATTAAATCCTGTCCCGCCCCCTCTCCTACAACGATGACTGCGTGACCTCTCCTCTCCAGTCTCTGCCTCAAAGCCGGGAGAAAGGCTTCAAGGGTAAAACCCACCTCCGGTACCAAGCAGAAGTTGACGTCGTTGTTGGCAAGTGCGGAATAGGCCGCGATGAAGCCAGCATGGCGGCCCATCAGCTTCACCAATCCAATACCATTCCTCGCGCCGATGGCTTCTGTGTGTGCCGCATAAATGGCTGTCCTTGATTCTGCTACAGCCGTCTCGAACCCGAAGGAGGCATCCACATACGAGATGTCGTTGTCTATGGTCTTGGGAATCCCTATGACCCCTATCTTCAGTCCGCGTTTTTGGATCTCTTCTGAAATGGCCTGGGCGCCTCGAAGGGTGCCGTCTCCGCCTATGGCAAACAGGATGCCCACATTCATGCGTTCCAAGGTGTCAACCATTTCAGAGACATCTTGAGGTCCTCGCGAGGAACCCAGGATTGTTCCCCCTTTCTTATGGATGTCTTCCACGACCTCAGGTGTCAGTTCCATGGGGGTATGTCCGAGCCGGTAGGAAAGACCCTCATAACCGTATCGAAATCCGAACACCGCCTTCACCCCATAGTGGTAGAAAAGCCCCATGACGATTGCGCGGATCACATCGTTCAGACCTGGGCACAAACCTCCGCATGTGACAATGCCGCACTTGAGCTTTGACGGATCAAAGTAGATCTTCTCTCTAGCTCCCGCCATCTCAAAAGACGGAAGCCTTTTGCCTTGCTCCACAAGTGCCTCGATCTGCCTTCGTTTCGAGTGATAGATCAGGTCGTCTTCATCACTCACAAACTTTACTTGAAACATGGGGGAAGGGATCCGGGCCTCCCCCAGTTTGGAAATCGTTAAGTTCAAATCCTGGTTATCCATAGCAATTCTCCCAGAAAGTCTTATGTGATGGTGTTTTGTCCCGTGACAGAGCTCAATTTTAGATTGGAGAAATCACTCCCACCCCCACCCCTCCCCCTCGAGGGGAGGGGTGGGGGTGGGGGTGTATGCTTTATGTTTGGTTTATCCTTTTGCGTATTAAACGCCTGCTGCTCTAAATGCAGCCTTCACTATGGCCTGGGCCTCCTCCTTTATCTTTGCCAAATGATCTCTACCTGCGAAGCTCTCAGCATAGATCTTGTAAATTTCTTCTGTGCCCGAGGGTCGTGCCGCAAACCACCCATTTTCTGCCACTACTTTCAGGCCACCAATGGGTGCATCGTTCCCTGGAGCGCGCGTTAGTTTTGCAATGATGGGCTCTCCTGCAAGTGAGTTTGCTGTGACCATATCAGGCGAAAGCGCTTTGAGCACCTCCTTCTGTTCAGTGGAGGCGGGGGCATCGATACGCTCATAGACCGGATCGCCAAACTTCTTCCTCAGTTCATCATATATCTCGGCAGGATCTCTCCCCATCTTTGCCGTTATTTCACAGGCCAGCAAGTCCATGATGATCCCGTCTTTGTCCGTGGTCCAAACCGTGCCGTCGGTTCTCAGGAATGCGGCGCCCGCACTCTCCTCCCCCCCGAATCCGTAAGAGCCATCAAGGAGACCATTCACAAACCATTTGAAGCCGACGGGCACCTCTGAAAGCTTCCTTTTTAAATGCGCTGTCACCCGATCGATCATGGAACTTGAGACAAGTGTTTTCCCCACTGCCGCGTCCTTTTTCCAGCCCGGTCGGTTCTGGAACAAATACCAGACAGCTACTGCAAGATAGTGATTGGGATTAAGCAGTCCGGCTCTCCTGGTGACGATGCCATGGCGGTCCACGTCCGTATCATTTCCAAAAGCAATGTCAAAGTTGTCCTTCAGTTTAATGAGACTTGCCATGGCATAAGGGGATGAACAGTCCATCCGAATTTTTCCGTCTTTATCCAACGTCATAAAAGAAAAGGTGGGATCAACATCTCGATTCACCACCTCCATGGAAAGTCCATAGCGGTCTGCAATAGGGTCCCAGAAGTCAATTGCTGAACCCCCTAGAGGATCTACGCCTATGTTGATATCCGCTTTTGCTATTGCCTCCATATCGATGACTTTCTTGAGGTCATCGACATAGGGGATGATGTAGTCGTGCTCTTTTGTCGTCTTTGCCTTCATTGCCTTTTCAAAAGGCACCCTGTTCACACCTTTGAGGGCGCTGCCAAGAATATGGTTGGCGCTCTCCTGGATGATTTTAGTTGTTTCCGGAGATGCTGGTCCACCTTCAGGGGGGTTATATTTAAACCCGCCGTCCTCTGGCGGATTGTGGGAAGGGGTGATGACAATCCCATCGGCGAGAGCTTCTCTTTTGCCTCGGTTGAAAGTCAGGATGGCATGGGAAATTACAGGCGTAGGGGTGTACCTCAGGCCCTCCTGAATCATCACGGTGACTTCGTTTGCCGCAAATACTTCAATGGCGGTAGCCAATGCCGGCTCTGAAAGGGCATGCGTGTCCATGCCTATGAACAGAGGGCCGGTGATATTTCGGGACTTTCTGTATTGGCAGATGGCCTGGCTAATGGCCAGGATATGATCCTCGTTGAAGCTGCCCTTGAAAGAGGAACCCCTGTGTCCCGAGGTTCCAAATGCCACACCGTGGGTTGGATTTGAGACATCGGGTTTATACGTATAATAGGCAGAGATTAACCTGGGGATATTGGCGAGCATTGTTTTGGGGACCGGTTTTCCGGCAAGTTCATGTACCACCTATTTATCTCCTTTGAAAGGCTTCGAGCGAAATGGGTAGCTTAGGCGGATTATTACTGATCATTCCTTTCCCTTGAGAGACTATATCACAATCCTTTTTTGTCATTGCGAGCGACACCCGCGGAGGCGGGTGGAGCGTGGCAATCTCATTGTTTCCTATACATTTTGAGATTGCTTCGGTCGTTTCACTCCCTCGCAATGACCTTATGACACGTTCTCCGAAGGTCCCAGAAAAATCTCAAAAGCGCACAGGCCGGACAAAAGCATCCTTACCTGCATATTGTGCTGCGCTACCCAGATCCTCCTCAATCCGTAACAGCTGGTTATATTTCTCCACCCTCTCACCTCGTGCAGGTGCACCGGTCTTCAGATGCCCTGTATCAAGGGCCACAGTCATATCGGCAATAAAGCTGTCCACCGTTTCTCCGCTGCGGTGTGACACGCAGGCTCCCCAGCCTGCGCGCTGACACATCCTTACCGCCTCAATGGTTTCGGTCAAGGAGCCGATTTGATTGAGCTTGATCAGAGCCGCATTGGCGCAATTCTCTCGAATGCCTCGTTCGATATACTCTACATTGGTGACGAAAAGATCATCGCCGATCAGTTCGATCAGGTCCCCCAAGCGACCATTGAGGACTTGCCAGCCTTCCCAATCGTCCTCGGCCAAACCATCTTCCAGGGAACAGATGGGGTAGGCATCTACGAGATTCCCGTAGTAGTCCACCATCTCCTCAGAAGAGCACATGCGCTTCTCAGTGCGCAGATTGTAACGGCCATCATCGAAGAACTCGCTGGAGGCGGGGTCCATAGAAATACCCACATCTCTCCCTGGCTTCAGGCCAGCTTTCTGGATGCCCTTGACGATGAATTCCAGCGGCTCCTCATTGGAGGACACATTGGGCGAAAACCCGCCTTCATCGCCGATACCTACATGGTGCCCCGCTTCCATCAGCACTGAGCGCAGGGCTTGATAGATCTCGCAGGCCCATCGTAGTGACTCCTTGAAACTTTCTGCACCATAGGGGGCAATCATATACTCCTGAAAGTCTGAACCCTGCCAGCGGGCATGCGCCCCGCCGTTCATGATATTCAGCATGGGGACCGGGAGCCGGACTGCGTCCGGGCCACCAAGATACCGATAAAGGGGAAGCTCAGCTGATATGGCTGCCGCCCGAGCCACGGCCAAGGAGACGCCCAGGATCGCGTTGGCCCCCAGTTTGGCTTTGTTGGGTGTACCGTCCAGGTCAATCAGCACTTTGTCTATGACCGCCTGCTCACGCGCATCCTGACCTTTCAGGATCTCGTTAATGGCTCCGTTTACATGATTGACGGCCTTAAGCACTCCCTTGCCCCCAAAGCGCCTCTTGTCGCCGTCGCGCAGTTCCAAC
>JASFEQ010000280.1:0-6015 GCA_050124735.1 Desulfobacteraceae bacterium
CAGAAGCGCAGAGGCGCAAACCGCAAAATATGGGGTCACGGCGGGGCCCGGTGGAACTTCTTTTGAGATACGGCCTTTCAAAAAGGCTCGTAGCCTCGTCCAGCTAGCCCCTAAAAAGCTAAAGCAAAGCCGGGTCCCCAGTCTGCGCCCGGATTCTTTACTCTGGATACCTGTCAAGGTGATTTTAGAGGCCTGCGGAGCGCTTTCTACTTAGTCTTTTGCCGTCTGTTGTGGTAGGGTCATAAGGTTTTTGATTTCGTGAGAGTATAGGGAAAGGGGTTTCACCTGTCAAAAGAAAAGGTATGAACTCGAGGCCCAGCATGGAGATAAGTGAATACAGCCGGGATCAGTCGGAAGCCATCCAGATGGTTCGGCGCCAATTGGGCACGCTTTCAAAGGGCCAAATGGGGAAACTTAGACGCAGGATAAGGCCTTACCTGCAATTCAGGGGTGAAGTGGCGGATTTCCAGAAGCAACATTTTTCAGAAGTGTGCACAGAAAAATGCTTCACCAGCCAAACCAGTGCCTGTTGCGGCCGAGAGGGAATCGCCACCTTTTTTGCCGATGTGGTTATGAATGTGCTTCTCAGTAAAGAAGAGGAAGTGGAGGGCTTAATGCAGAGGCTTTCCCAGGACAACGGTGGCCTCAACTGCGTCTATCTCGGTGAGAAGGGTTGCCTCTGGCGATTGAAACCCATTGTGTGCGAGATGTTCCTCTGCGATCATGCGAAGAATACGGTTTTAGGGAAGGATGATGCACTCTGGGACCGCTGGAACAGACTCCGTCAGAGGGAAAAGCGATACACCTGGCCAAGCAGTCCAGTGCTCTTTGATGAATTGGAAGAAATCTTTATTCGAGCGGATTTGGAAAGTCCCCTTATGTATTTTCACCGAAGCCCTGGTCTCCTCCGCATCAAGGCCAAACATATCAAGGATCGCTCCAAAAGATCTGCTTGAGCACCTTTGGTTCCAGTCGAAAAGGACTTCCTTTACCCTGAAAGAACCCATGCTCGCGGATCAGGTGGATCGAGAGGTCTGACCAAATAAGCGTCTCACCGCTCCTCTCGTCTCGTAGTTCCACATAACTCTTGTAAAAAAGCCCATGGGGATGCTCCCAGGGACAGGGAATCATTCCCCTGTGTTCCTCTGCACGGACTTGGTATCGATCCTCCAGGGTGAGACGGTCACCCAGGTTCTTTTTGGCCGTATGGGTGATTTCCTCCAGACGGGAAGCGATCTGTTCGTTGGTCAGGCCGAGGGCATTGACCGATTCATGGTCATCGTCCAGAATCTCGGCGAGCCTCCGACGGTCTGATCCCAAAAAGGTCCCCATCCCGATTCGTCGCATCTCGCGTTCAACCAGATCCAGATTCGGGCTCTGTTTGACAGGCCGATTCCGGAATCTTTCGAATAAAATGATTTTATTAGTTATTCTCATCAGTTATGGTCCATCCAACTGGGTCACGCGAATTTGTCGTAAAAGAGGAGTTCCTCAGGAATGCCTTTCTTTTTCAGGAGCTCTTCACAAGATTCAACCATGGCCGGGGCACCGCAGATGTAGCCCTCTAAAAAGGCATTTTCAGGGATATACTTTTCGATGAGATCGGTTACACGCCCCTTTTCTCCTTCCCACTGATCCTCCTCAGTTGGCCTGGAAAGAGTAGGCACAAAGGTATAGTTGGCAATCTTTTCCTCCAGGCCTTTGAGTTCTTCAAAGTAGTACAGATCCCCCGGCGTTCTGGCACCAAAGAAAAAGGTGGTTTTTCTCCGGATTTGCTCCCTTTCAATTTGATCCAAAATGGATTTGATGGGTGCCAGCCCTGATCCTGTGGCGATCAAAAGGATATCCCTTTCCGACTCACGAAGATAAAAATCTCCATAAGGGCCATTGAAGAGGAGTTCTTCCCCCTTCTTCATATAGTCGTGAACATAGGTGGAGACAGCGCCGCCTGGTACCTTGGTAATCACAAGTTCCAGGTTTTGGTGATCCTCAGCACTGGAAGAGATGGAGTAGGCCCGATACTCAGGCTCCCTTGTCAACTCATACTTGGGAACCTGAAGTTGAACATATTGGCCTGGCTTGAAAGTAATGCCCTCCTCTGGGGAGAGGATCTTCAAGCGGAGCCCTTTGATGTCAGGGGTCAGATCTTCGAGTTTTTCCAACTTGACCTTAAATTCCTTGATCAGGAAGAATTCCTCAGGAATCTGTATCCTGATGTCGCTCTTTACCTTGACCTGGCAGGAGAGCCGCACCTCTTCCTTTATCTCATCGGGGGTTAAAAAAGGCGTTTCAGTGGGCAGCACGGGCCCCCCACCCTCTGATACCTTCACCTTACAGTAAGCACATGTTCCTCTTCCGCCACAGGCCGAAGGAATAAAGATCCCCTCATCCATGAGAGAAAAGAGCAAAGGGTTCCCCCCTTCCACGAGCAGGTCCTTCTCTTCATTAATAAGGATGTGCTTTTCTCCGTAATCGGCGATGTAAGAGTCGGCGATTTCTAGTAGAAGAGCCAGAATGGCCCCGATAATGCTAATAGCTAAGAGGCTGAGGATGAGTTGTGCCATGGGTGTCCTATATGTCTATGACCAGCATTTTGGGGCAACGTTTCTGGGGTTTTAAAAACAAACTTCAGACCTCTAAAGACCAGATACTTGATCCTGGATACTGGATTCTGGGTACCCATCGCAATGATCCAAATATCATCCAGCGTCTAGTATCCAGCATCCAGTATCCCCGCAAACAGAACATCTGTACTTGATATCTATTCCCTACCTTATGAGGATAACACCTCAACAACAGACAACACGGCTACTGTATCTGTATCATCCCGCTGAAGGCCATGAATGCCAGGGCTATAAGGCCCGTGATCAGGAGGGTGATTCCAGGGCCCTCCAGTCCTCGGGGTAGATTGGCACTCTTTTGGAGTTTTTCACGGATCGCCCCTACGGCTATGATGGCGATCAGCCAACCGATACCACTTCCAGCCCCGTAAGCCACGGCTTGCCAAAAAGAATATTTCCTGATGATCAGAAAAAGGGATGCCCCAAGGATGGCACAATTCACTGTGATCAGAGGGAGAAATATGCCTAGCACGTAATAGAGGGCCGGGAAATAACGTTCCACGGCCATTTCCACCAACTGGACAAAGGATGCAATGATGATGATGAATACGATATAACGGAAATGTTCAAGGTTTAGGGGCAGCAGGACATGATAGTAGACGAGGTAGTTAATGGCTGCCGTACATGTCATGACAAAAATAACCGCAATTCCTAACCCCAGAGACGATCGCACCTCTCTGGAGATGGAGAGAAAGGGGCATAATCCGAGAAAATTGGTCAATAGGATATTGTTTGTGAATATGGCGGCAAAGAGGAGTGTGGATATGTCTATTTGAACCATTTTGATTTCCTATTTCTTCTCTTCAGCAGTCTCTGGAAAATAGTATCTCACGACCCACACGAAGAGGCCCAACATGAAGAAGGCCCCTGGTGCCATAATCATAATGGTCCAGGGTGTAAATCCATCTGGCGTAATTCGGTATCCAAACAGGGTTCCAAATCCTAAAGGCTCACGAAAAAGGGCAATGAGTGTCAACACAAAGGCGTATCCCAAACCTACGGCTATTCCGTCCAGGAAAGATGGCCACGGTGGATTGTGTCTGGCGAAGGCCTCGCATCGTCCCATGATGATGCAATTGGTGATGATGAGTCCCACGTAAGGGCCCAAGGCCTCACTGATGTCAGGAAGCTGGGCCTTTATCACAATATCCACAATGATCACGTAAGAAGCGATGATCAGAGTCTGAACCATCATGCGTATTCGCATGGGTGTGATATTCCTGAGTAAAGATACGGTGAGGGATGACATGGAGAGGGTGAAAATGAGCCCAGCATTCATCACCATGGTGTTGACCAGGAGATTGGTGACGGCCAGGGTGGAACAGATGCCCAGGATCTGTCTCAGCACAGGATTGTCTTTCCAGAGACCCTCCTTGAATATCTGAATGTTGCTTGGTGGTTTTGGCACGTTTTGCTATCCTTTTCTCAATGATCCCCAGAGTTCTTTGAGAAAACGGTCAAGCTCCTCGTTGAGAAAGGCCTCGATACCGCGACTGGTTCCCGTTGCCCCAGTAATGGCATCCAGTTCATTGGGTCCTTTCTTTGGGCCCGCGGTCCTTAGATAGAAAATCTTCTTGTCTGCCTCTACGGGATAAAGAGGTAATCCGATAAACTGCTTTGTGAACCAATCTTCTGTCATTCTGGCGCCCAATCCAGGGGTTTCGGAATGCCTGTAGAATGCGATTCCCAGGATCTTGGAGGCAGCAGGGTCCACGGCCACCATGCCGTAGATGGGGCCCCAGAAACCCGGGCCTCCCACAGGGAAGGCATACCCGCGGATGGTCTTGCCATCTTTTTCATAGCCCACGTAAAGATCCTTCTCTTTCACATCAATCCGCTTGACTCTGTTTTCAAAGGTCTGAACCACGTCCATATCAGAGGCCCCCTTATCCCCTGGCATGCCCAGCACCTGCAAGACAATCCTCTGGAGTTTCACCCTCTGATTGGTCTCTATCTTCTCCTCATTGAAGAGCTTCACCGCGCTCACCACAGAGGTGAAAAAGAGGGTGATCAAGAACATATAGAGGACAGAGAAGAAGCGCTTTTTCACTGGCTAACCTCTTGAGGACGCTTACTTGACTTTTGAATTTGGCGAACGGTTTGATCCAGGATGGGCACAAACGCATTCATTATGAGGACGGCAAACATGATGCCTTCAGAGAAATTTGAAAATCCTCTGAGCACGATAGTCAGACCTCCGATCATAAAACCGTAAATCCACTGCCCCGCCTTGGTCTTTGCCCCGGAAACAGGCTCGGTGACCACAAAGGCGGTTCCGAAAAGAAAAGATCCTGAAAGGAGCGTGTAGATGGGCGCCGGGACATTGGGAAACCCGATGCCATGTAAAATCCCACTCAGAAGCATGCCCCCTAAAAGACAGGACAGGGCAAGGCGCCAAGGGGCGGCCTTTTTAAGGATAATATAGGCGCCCCCAAGCAGAATCAAAAGGGCCGACATTTCGCCCAATGATCCGGCCGTATTCCCCAGGAAAAGCTTTTGCAGAGGGAAGGCCGCGCCCTCTCGCAATGCCATCAAAGGCGTCGCTTGCGTTATGGCGTCAACGGGAGCCTTCCAATAGGCAAAAGCGCCAAGCCCTCCCCACATGGGTTCTACCCATATATTCGTCATGTGAATGGGGAAGGTGATATACAGGAAACATCTGCCCACCATGGCCGGATTAAATGCGTTTTGTCCGAATCCACCAAAGGCCATTTTACCCACGGCAACCCCTACCACGATCCCAACGGCGGCCATCCAAAAGGGAAGCCTGGGTGGCAGGGAAAGGGAAAAGATCAGACACGTCACAAATACGGCAGAAGTCACCGGCTTTCCCTGCCTGAATGTAAATATGGCCTCTGTGAAGACACCGCAGACCAAGACGATCAGGACGAGAGCAAAAGACCTCCAGCCAAATAGATAAAGGGATGCCAGTACCAAGGGCACTAAGGCATAACTTACCCGCAGCATCGGTTTCTGCATCAGGAAGATTTTTTCCGGTCGCTGGAACACCTTTAGGCTGGTCCTTTTTCGGTCAAAACCTTACATAAATAGGTCGTTAGCGATAATTACGAAAAAACGGGCATGTCGTCAACGGAATTATGAAAGACCCTCTTCTTTGAGCGCGTTTGTTCTTAAGGTGGAATGTGGTGCCGTTGACTTCCCATGGGTAGTCTGATATTTTTTTCAAGTTCTGGGGCTGTTCATCATCAATTCTCAAAAGAGGGGAGATTATGGAATTCGAGCCTTTAACAGAGTGTCGCTTTATTGAGAAGGTCAAGGAGAGAGACAAAGTGGGCGTCTG
Organism: Desulfobacteraceae bacterium; assembly: GCA_050124735.1. Classification (GTDB taxonomy): domain Bacteria; phylum Desulfobacterota; class DSM-4660; order Desulfatiglandales; family HGW-15; genus JASFEQ01. The sequence continues at coordinate 5,923 of JASFEQ010000280.1, forward strand.
GGGATTTGGAAATGTCTCCAGAGATGTGGTTCTTACCCTTGTGACTGAAGGATTGGGCAAAGAAATTATTTTTTATGGAAGACCGAAAAAGGG
>JASFEQ010000281.1:0-6010 GCA_050124735.1 Desulfobacteraceae bacterium
TTGGCAAGCACATCTGACTTGCCGCCCAGGCCCACAAAGGAGAGGAGTTCGTCTCCCTTTCTAAAGGCCTTTTTCTCCTCTTCAAGGGTGGTCCTGGTCCTGGTTATGGCGCCCCAGACCCCTGCCTTTAGACGGCAATGGTGTCCCACCAGAATATTTTCAAGGGTCGTCATATTGTTGAAAAGGCGGATATTCTGGAAGGTCCTGGAAATGCCGAAGTGGGTGATCACATGGCTCTTGAGCCCTCTTATGCTTTTGTTCATGAAAAGGATATCGCCACCCTCTATGGCATCATAGACGCCGGTCAAACAATTAAAAAGGGTGGTTTTCCCTGCGCCGTTGGGGCCTATAAGCCCCGCAATCATGCCCTCATCAATTTCAAAATCAATACTATTGAGGGCGACGAGTCCCCCAAACTTCTTATTCAGGCCCTTTGTTTTTAGTACGATGCCCATTTGTGATTGGCTTTCCTTAAGGTTTTCCTCTATGCACTCTCTACTTGGACGAGCACCTATGTCTCTTTTTCTTTGAATTCCATTTTTCTCCTGGCCGAGGGAATGAAGCCGGTGGGCCGGAAGATCATCATGGCCACCAGCAACCCGCCAAAGGCCAGCATCCTGTATTGTTGCACCTCTCTCAGGACCTCGGGAAGCCCTATTAAGACGACGGCACCAATAATCACACCGGGGATACTTCCCATCCCCCCGATAATGATCAGGCAGAGGACGTTGATGGAGACCATCAGAGAAAAATTCTCAGGGAATATGGAGCCCTGCCTCGACGCGAATATGGCCCCTCCGATCCCGGCAAAGGATGCACCGATGGCAAACGCGAGGAGCTTGTATTTCAGGACATTGATCCCCATGATGGCCGCAGCATCCTGATCTTCCCTCATGGCAACCCACGCCCGGCCTATGCGCGAATTATTCAACCGATCGGCAATGAACACAGAAATAATAATCCCGGCCAGCACCATGTAATACCATCTGGCTGGGCTGTTCACTACGAAATCCCCTATCATGGGGGGATCTATCCTCAACAGTCCGCGGGGCCCGTTCGTCACAGGGTCCAGATTATTGAGGACAATTCGAATTATCTCACCAAAGCCCAGGGTCACAATGGCCAAATAATCCCCACGCATGCGGAGCACGGGGATGCCGAGCAGGGTCCCTCCGATGGCCGCAAAGGCGACGCAGGCAGGCACCATCACCCAGAAGGGGATGTGAATTCCGAATTGAGGAGAGGCCAAAAGGGCGTAGCCATATGCGCCTATGGCGTAGAAAGCCACATAGCCCAGGTCCAGGAGACCGGCAAAGCCCACCACCACATTGAGGCCAATCCCCAGCATCACATAGATCCCAATGTCTCCCAGGATTTGTGTCCAGTAATTGCCAACCAGCACTGGCAGGAGGACAATGAAAAGAATAAGCGCCGGCATATAGACCTTAATGGGAATGATCGTTGTGATTTCTTTTATTTTAGGCATTGCCATAGAGTTCCCTTAAGTGCTTTTCTTTCCACCGGCAATCGGAAGGCGAAGGCGGCTGCGCTTCACTCCTTACTCCTTACCACTTACTCCCTTCTATCTGTTCCCTGCTTCCTACGCCCTTTCTGAGACCACCTCGCCTAGGATTCCTCTTGGCCTGAAAATCAGGACGAGGACGAGGAGACCAAAGGCGATCACATCCTTATACTCTGCAGGCATGAACAGGACGCCCAGGGCCTCCGCCATGCCCAGGAAATACCCTCCCAGCATGGCACCCACAGGATTCCCGATTCCGCCAAGAACGGCAGCCGTGAAGGCCTTGATACCGGGGATAAAGCCCATCATGTGATTGATCTGGGTGTAGTATATGCCTACCATGACGCCGGCGGCGGCGGCCAATGTGGACCCGATTATAAAGGTGATGAGGATGATCCTGTTCACATCAATACCCATGAGCGCGGCGGCCTCCTTGTTTTCCGCCACCGCCCGCATGGCCTTGCCTATCTTGGTTTTCTGGATAAAGAGGTACAGTCCCACCATGAGAAGGACGGAACCCAAGATGATGAAGATCTGGAAGTATGAGATGCTGATGGAGCCAACGTCAATGAACTGCTCTGGGATGACGTCAGGATAGACCTGCATGCGGGCCTTGATGATGAGCATCATGACATTTTGCAGAAAGATGGAGGCGCCAATGGCACTGATGAGGGGGGCGAGTCTGGGCGCCTTGCGTAGGGGTCTGTACGCGATCCGCTCTAACAACACGCCGAGCACAGAGGAAACGAGCATGGCCACCAGGAAAGCGGCGGTTATGGCAATGGCGGGATGATTGCTGGCAAAACCGCTATTCACAAAGTAGGTCAGAGCGGCGAAACCTCCAAAGGATCCGAACATGTAGATTTCGCCATGGGCAAAATTGATCATGAAGAGGATACCATAGACCAGGGTGTATCCAAGGGCAATCAGCGCATAGATCCCCCCAATGGTCAGCCCATTGATGATTTGATCGATGATAACTTCCGGATTAAGGAGATAGCTCATCAAAGCGCCTTACTGAATAGAAGGAAAAGGCCGAGCAGACCTCGACCTTTCCTGAACATGGGCAAAATCTATGGATGAACCAACTTGTCTCAATCAGAATTCCATCGGTTTGAAAAACCTCTTACCGTTCTCTTCCACCACCTTGTAAATGACCACCACAGATCCCGTTCTATCGCCGTACTTGTCAAAGCTAATTTTGCCCGTTATGCCATCAAGTCTGGTGGCTGATACGGCATCCCTGAGCGCTTTTTTCCCGATGACAAGGCCGCCATCCGGCTTCTTTTGGGCCGCTTTTTCCACGGCCATCATCAAGATATTGGCCGCATCATAGGCCTGAGGAGAGAAGGTCTGTCTCGGTCCATACTTGGCCTCGAATTTCTTCACCCACTCCGGGTTTGGTTCCTTGGCGTAGGTGACATAGGACCCGAGCGCGGCATTGCCCCCAGCCTGTATAAAATCCTTCTCCGTGTAACATCCATCATCACTCATGAAATGGGCCTTTCTCAGGCCTGCCCGTTTCATCTGCCGCACGATCAGCACGCCTTCGGCTGCCATACCCCCGAAATAGATCAGTTGAGGCCTCGAAGGCTTGATCTTGGTCAACACCGGTGAGAAGTCCTTGTCCCCGCGAGTTATCCCCTCAAATGCAACAATCTTGGCCCCCTTTGCGCGCATGTTTTCCGCAAAATCTTCTGCCAGACTCTGTCCATAGTCGCTCTTGTCGTGGATAGCGGCCACCTTTGTCCACTTGCGGCTCCACGCAAAGGCAGCAGCCCTTTTGGCCTGAATCTTGTCATTCCAGCATGTCCTGAAAAATACGGGTATGCCCCTTGCAGTGAGTTCCAAAGCGGTGGAGGAGGGTGAAACCATGACCACCTTGTATTTGTTGTGCACATCAGAGCCGGGCTTACTCCCCCCGCTGCACATGTACCCCACAAGTCCCACCGTGAGCGGGTCATTGCACAGCTTCTCCGCTATGGCCACCGAGGGAGGTCCGGCGCAGCCATCGTCCTCCGCCTGCAAGACGATGCGGTGCCCCAATATGCTCCCTTTCTCCTCAACAGCCATCTCAGCCCCGTTTCTTATATCGATCCCCAGGCTGGCGTAATCGCCAGTCAACATGGCACCCAGGCCGATTTTGATCGGTTTCCCGGCTGGGATGGTGATTGTCCCCCACTCATCCGCATGGGCCGTAAAGGCGGTAAAGACCATGAAAAGAGTAATCAGCGAGAAAACACGTACTCTTTTTGTCATGATGGACCTCCTTTCAAGATACAAAAATGGTCTGGTTAATACTTTTAAGAAAAACAGCTTAAAGCCTGTAACCCGAAGTCATTTTCGACTTGTTTTGGCGATGAGATTCTATAACCGATTACTCGATTCTTGATTCCCGTTCGAGATAGGATTTTTGGGACCAGGAAATAGTAGGATTTATTCGGAGAGAAGTATAAATAAACCCATATTATGGGTCAAGGGAAAACCCGGAAAGGAGGAGCCCTCGTCTTGGCAGGGAAGCTCAGGCTGATTTTTCGCCCATTTTTCTCTTTCGCACCTTATCCTTTATCCGATTGATGTGGCCACGGCCCAGGCCCTTCACCTCGCAGTCCAGCTCAAAATATCGTTCTATCTCTTCATCCTCCAGAATGCCGAAGCAATCCACGATGGCCGCAGGCTGGCCGATCATCTTCACCACGTCATCGGGCTCCATGTGCAGATAAGGTTGATGACGCACGGCAAAAACAACCGCATCCGAACCCTTCAGGGACTCAGCCAGATCCTCCGTCATACGAAATCCTTCCAGTTGCTCCTGGTTTCGGAAAAACCTGGCCCTGCTGCCCCCGACGGCCGGATAGGTCTCCTGTTTTTCCAGTTCATACCAGTGGCTCACGTAGGGATCATGGGCCTTTATTTCTGCCCCCATCTCGGTCAATTTTCTGGCCAGTATTTCAGTGCCACTGTACCGGGTGTCTGCCACGTCCTCTCTGTATGAAACACCCAGGATGGTGATCTGGGAGGCGGCCACGATGAGCCCCATGTTTCTGAGGGCATCGCGGACCAACTGGGCCGCGTGCAGCGCCCTTGTATCATTAATGTTGATCGCAGCAGGGGTGATCTTGAAGATATCATTTTCAAAACCCAGCAAGTGCTTGTATGCCCAAAGCCCAAGCCCTCCATCCTTTGGGAGACAGTAACCCCCTATGCCGGGACCAGGAAAGATCATATTGCTATGGGTGGGGCGTACCCTAATGGCGTTCATCACTTTGATCAGGTCCACGCCGTTTGTCTCAGCAAAGCGACTCCATTCATCCATGAACGCCAGAATGGTGGCGCGATAGCTGTTCTCCACAATCTTGCATGTCTCGCTCTCGATGGGCCTGTCAAGGACCGTCAGAGGCGCGCTCAGGATCTCTGACAGGAATTTGGTCACCCTTTCCCGGCTTTCCCTGTTCACACCACTGCATACACGCCAGAAGTCGCGAACCGAGCTCACATAGTCCTTACCGGGCATGACCCTCTCGAAGCTGTGTGCCAGGAGGGGTTCACTCTCAATGCCCCTGTTCTTGAAGGCCTTTCTCATAAGAGGATAGGCCACGTACTCGGTCGTTCCGGGCGGAACCGTGGTCTCGATCAATACGAGACAATGAGGTTCGATCTTTTCTCCTATGATTTTGAAACTCTCCTCAAGGGCACTGATGTCTGCGTGTCCACTCCTCAGGTTTCCCAACTCCTGTTTCAGGAAATCGCATTGCACATCCACCACCAGGACATCGGCCAGGCTCAGGGCATCGTATGTAAAGCTGGCTGTCATGGTCTTTTTCTCATTCACGCAGCGCTCAATCATGGGGGCCACTTCAGGATCTTCTGCCTTGATGGGGGATACGCCATTATTGATTACGGGGATCTTCCAATAGCTTCTGGAGCTTGGCCTCTGCATCCCGATGACAAACTTGTTAGATTTCCCGGTCTCCTTATCCACGGTATCCGCCACAACGCCGGCCATGACAGCACCCACAAATCCTAGCCCCATGACCACTACAATCTCCCGGCCCTCTTTCTTTTGCTGGTCCACCAGGCCTTTAAGTCGTGCGTACTCCTCTTTGTAATCCTCATCTTCAGGCAACTTGAACTTTTCACCATCCGGACTTATCGAATATCCCATAATCACACCTTTCTCACTTCAGAATTTACTTATATCTATGATATTACAAGCCTTTCCATTCTGCCACAAAAAACGCCATGTCACTTATTCAAATCCTCGAAAGAAGTCAACCCTTCGGCTACCCCGTGCTTCCGCAGGGTGCCGCTCAGGGTTGACCCTGAGCGGCTCTTTTTGCCCCGCTCTCCCAGGCGGGGTCTGAGAGCCGTCGAAGGGTCAAGAAATTCCTGCTGAATGTCATTGCGAGCGAAAGCGAAGCAATCTCATAATCTTCTTTTCCGAAAGCTCTTGCTTCAGCTGACGCACCTTTCACTCTCATCCCAGCG
>JASFEQ010000282.1:0-6007 GCA_050124735.1 Desulfobacteraceae bacterium
CTCTTCCTTGCTCTCATAGTACCCCGTATATACCAACCACCAAATCCCGCTTTTCTCCAATTTAACTTTGCCTAGAGACAGTGGTGATGACCCACGACTTCTGAAATCATCTAGAGCCTTTTGTGCGTTTTTCCGGGAACGGCAAGAGGCCAATATGAGGGAATAAGGGCGAGGGTTAGGCCCTGCTTGGATTTCTCTCGGCGTTTCACTAAGAATCTTAGTCTTTTCGGGCAAAGCTTCGACAGGATTCGCAGATAAAGGTACCGCAGACATGCTCTTTTTTTTGGATCCTGGAGGGGCCTTGCTATCTGAAAGAGCGGCCGCATCGAGGGGGGCATTATTCTCTGCTATTCCTATTTCAGCTTCGACCGCCTTGTCTTTCCTTTTGGCATGGTTGTCTTTGCTGTGCTCATCAAGGCTCTCTTTTGGGCCTGCCTGCCCATTTTCTTCTAGAGTCTGGTTACCTCGCGTGTCTTTAGGGCCAATGTTAAAATCGCCAGAGGTCGCTACTATACCTCTCAGTATGAAAAACCATACGACAATTGCTGCCATTAGAACAAAAAGGAATCCGATGATCTTAAATCTCTTTTTTTTTAAAGAATAAGGCTCATCCTGAGACCTCAAAGCTCGCAGCATCTTGTCTTTAAGAGACAAGACGGCAGTCTGTGATCCTGGAAGAGCCGTCGAACCTATATTCGTAAAATCCATCTCCTGTTGAGTCGGCTTTGAAGTGCTTTCCCCACTCTGACCAACCTCGGTATTCTGTTCTTCTTCGTCTGAAAACGAAGGGGCTTTCACACATTCATCTTCATGTTCCCAGCCTAAGGCTCTAACAGCTTCTGAGAGCACTGAATTGTCAATGACATTCAGTTCTCGCGAAGCCCCTAGGAGAAGGCATGAATCACATAGGTTGTTGATAAGTCGGGGTATCCCTCTGGTATAGGCGTGAATTCGCTCTATGGTATCGTCTGGGAAATAAGGGCTTCCAGGAGCCCCTGAATTGAGTAGTCGAAAATAGATGTATTCCTTGCTCTCCGTAAAATCAAATGGGGTCAAAAGGACCCTCCTTCTGATCCTTTGGTCAAGGGGCCTCAAAGAAGGGATTTTTAATCTGTCGAGAAAAGAACTATGAGCAAAGCAGATGAGTCGAATAGGGAAAAAACATTCATGGTTGAAATTGGCAAGTACCCTCAATTTATTCAATGTACTAGAATGAAACTCATGAATATCATCAATGATGATATAAAAAGCCTTAACATCTCCTTTTTTTTCAAAATACCGATAAAGAATCCTTTGAAGAGAGAAATCGTCTTTCTCTTGAGTCTCCAAACCGAGGGTGGCAACTATTTTGGATAGTATCTTTGTATAACTATAGTTGGCCGTAGAAATATATGTGAAATGAAGCGAATTCTTTTTCCTCAGTGCATTAACGAGCTTTAGGCAGAGCAACGTCTTCCCAGTTCCATAATCACCGGCCACCAGCAGAATAGGCTCCTGCGACTTGATCCCAGAGGACAGATAGTACCATCCTAGCTTGTGGGTTTCGGATTTGAAGAAGACCCTTGGCGAAGGCAGACTGCCAAATGCTTCGGTTTTCATCTTGTAAAAGCCTTCATACATCGGCTACCTCTTCGAAAAGGACAGGGTAAAGCAGCAAGAAGTCTCTTTTGATTCTATAATGAATCACCATTGTGGTCGCTGATTCTATTGGCAATATCAACGACATCGAACCTTGCTCTCCAAGTCAAGCGAAGGGCACTTTCAATAGGTCGAATCGACGGCTTTTAAGGGTTCTGTTTGAAATGGGCGGGTGAACTGTGGGACAAAATTCACTTAGCCGTGGGTTTTAATCTACAAGATTTATGCCTAGTTCTTCAGATATGAGAGAGCCATCTTTTTTGAAATAATTCAAATACTTAAAATAAACCTGCCAGAGGCACAAAGATAATATGTAACTGAACTCCAGTAGATCATGTAATTCCCTTCCACCTATTGGTAAAAACTTACACACATTTTTGGGAATCCGATGCGGGGAAACGGATTGCACGGACATAGACTGATTATAGACTGATTAATGAAAAGAGAGGTGAGATTAGGGATTAGCTGTTGGCTTCTCGCAAAGGTTTAAAAGCTTCATTTGACTTCGGCGTTCGAAATTCCCGATTTTCAGCTAGGGAAAGGGATTGGCCAATGAGCCGAATCCCTTTTTTTCTGGGAGATTTATCGGCAGGCACATTGGCCTGCCCTACGGGTTGGGAATATTGGCTTCATTCACTCCATCAATCCCGTCTCATTATCATAGCGGGAAGAGAAAACTGACGCCTTACCAGAGAAGATGTTACACTGGGTCAAGACGTACTCGGCCACTTCCTTTCTCTTGTTCTCGTCCAGGTTATTAAAGCTCTTGATAAAAAGATCCTCGTCAGAAACAGCTGAGAGGATTGACCAGATCTCTTCAGGCGCCATGTCAGATCTCAAATCCAGGCCCTCATCAGCCTCGGATTCCCCAATAACCCTTTTAGCTTCTGCAAGCAGGCTATCAAGGCTGTTCTTTATGGCCTGGACTTCCATCTCCAGGGTCTCATAGGAATGACACGCCCTGGAGATGGGACAGGTTGTTTCGTGTCCTCCCACCTTTAAGCGGATGCCAATACTGACGCTTATTTCCTTCTTTTCCCTTTTCCCCGTTTCAGTCACCATTTCGAAAATGCTTTCCATCTTACCTCCTCACATGCAACCCATGGAGGGAAAAGCTAAAGACGCCTTCCTTATCCTTCACGGATCTTGCAGAGCTTTGCCTTATTTCATGTTAGGGTTATGTTCCGGCTACTCAGGCTATTGGGGCAGGGAAACCCTGATCCACCATCAAGGCATCATCTCCCCGCCGAGACGGGATCTAAGGAGCGGCGTTGCCTTCGATCGCTCCTCCCTCCGGGGCGTAGGCCCTCTGGGCCGGAGGCCTTGCGGCGTATTGCTCTATACGCCTCAGTCGTCTCTCCTCAGCGTCCAGCATCTAATACCTTGCTGGTGATCAGGAATTTTTAACAACCTGGTGATTTCAGCCTTGACACATAAATTAGACGGTGAATATGAGGGGAATACCTATAGCTCCAATTCGCTCTCCTCTTTGGCCGCCTCGATGATTATGGTGGAGTCTTTTTCTTTGGCGAGCTTTTCGCACTGAGACTTGATTGCTGTCACTTCTGGGTCTTTTCTGGAGGGATCATGATGAAAGAGGACCAGTTTCTTTACCTTAGCCCGGTGCGCCAAATCAACCACGGATTGATAATCTGAATGGCCCCAACCCTCACGGCTATCGATCTCCTGGGGCGTGTATTGGCAGTCATGAATGAGAAGATCCGCATTTTCAGAGAACTGAGCATATCCGTCAGTTTGCCGACCTTCCCGTGCGTCCTCTCTCAATTCATTGTCAGTAATGAAAACGAGGGTCTTTCCTCCTTCGCGAAAACGAAAACCAAATCCGCCCTGGGGATGCTGTAGGGGGACACTCTCAATGACCGTCCCGTCAATTTCCAGTTCACCCTGCTTTATATGGTCAAGATAATTGACCTCTGCTTTGATTTCATCGAATTTGATAGGGAAGAACCCGTCTCCCATCTTGCTATCAAATGTGCTTCTGAGTCCTTTCATGCAGGTAGGATATCCATCAATTCGTATTCTAGTGGATGGATCAAAGAGTGGCGCAAAAAAGGGAAAACCGAGAATATGATCCCAGTGGATATGAGTCATTAAGAGATGAATGTCCACATGTTCATTGCCTGAAATCAATTTCTCACCAAGGGCTCTAATGCCTGTTCCAGCATCGATGATAACCTTCCTCCCGCTCTGAAGAGTGAGTTCAAGGCAGGTGGTGTTTCCACCATAGATGTTGGTATCCTTCCCAGGCACCGGAATGGAGCCTCTGGTGCCCCAAAACCTTATCTTCATCCTGGATTACCCCAAATTCGAAGGCTAAGAACCTCTTTCCCTTTTCTTTCTGGAAAGTTTTATTGAAATGGCTAACGCAATGGAATATGCTAAAAGAATGAAACAGTTATGGCAATTTACGTGATCCCGCTATTTGTGTCAATTCAAAAAACCAGTGAAACGAACATGATAAGAGCCTCATTCTCGTCACTTCTCAAGGATAATAAGATCATCCTACCCCTTGCATTCGTGCTCCTATCCATTCTCACCGCGCAGCCGGCCACGGCCAAGCCAAATCCAGCCAACCCTTACATGGTCGTGACTGGACTCGCCGACCTGCGATCCACGTTCAGCGACGGAACCCATAGCATTGAGGAACTTGTACAAATGGCTGAATCCAGGGGATTTAAGGTTGTCTTCATCAATGACCATGATCGGATTGCCCTTTCCTATGGCGTGCCCCCGTTTCGTAGAATCCTGAGGTACAAAAAAGAATTTCCTTCAATCATGACCCACGGGCCCGAGAAATTCTTGAAGGAAATAAAACGTTTATCCAAAAAATTCCCCAACGTCATAATCATTCCGGGTTGTATCACATCCGCCTATTACTACTGGACTGGCTCGTGGCTCAAGAAGAACTTGACCGTCCACGAGTATGATCGAAGGGTTCTCATTTTTGATTTTAATAAGCCAGAGGATTATGCCTTCATCCCAAATCCCCACAACAAACTGTCCCTCAAATATACGAAAGAGCGACTCCCTGGGCTAGTGATATTCGTGATTCCCCTTCTTATGGGATTCATACTCACAAGATGGAAAGGCTTTTACCGTTGGATGGGCATTTTCCTCATCATCTTCTCTGTTCTTGCCATCATGGATTATAACCCTTTTAGAAGCTGCCGGTTCAGCACCTACGAAGGAGATCAAGGGATCGCCCCGTTTCAGGAACTGATTGACTATGTGAACGAGAGAGGCGGGCTTTGTTTCTGGAATTACCCGGAACAGAGGTCTGGGATCCGGAAATATGGCCCCATCAGGGCCAATACACCCCCTTATCCCCAAGTCCTCCATCAGTCCAGGAATTACACAGGCTTTGCAGCTATCTACGGGGAAAACGTCACCGTCACAGATCCGGGCAAAGAGTGGGACAGGGTCTTAAATGAATATTGCCGCGGAGAGAGGCACAAACCGGCATGGGGCATATCTACGGCTGATTTTCATATGGATGGTCATTCGGTTCGAAGGCTCGGGGCTTACCCTACCACTTTCTTGATCAGGGAGTTCTCCAAGAGAGGGGTCCTAGAAGCGATGGAAAAAGGGCGGATGTATTGTTCGCTGGGCAAGGGTAACGTGTGGCCAAAGTTGGATTATTTTAATGTGCTGGGAAACGCAGGTGAGAAGGCCTTCATGGGAGAGACGTCGACCACCTCTCGGTACCCGGTCATCAAATTCAGGGTTTCCTATGATGCTGAGAAGCCCATCCCTTTGAAGATTCTGCTTATTCGGGGTGGGACGGTGCTCCATACATTTAAAGGAATGACGCCAATGGAAATGGAATATACAGACGACAAAATACCACCTAACAAAAAGACCTATTACCGACTGATAGATTCAAAAAAGCATCTGACCTCCAATCCCATTTTTATGACTTACAAAACCGAGGGACTTTAGATTTGCGATTTTAGATTTTGGATTTCGAAAACTGCTCCCCCAAAAATATCAACAAAGAAAAACCTTTTACAATCGAAAATCGCAAATCTAAAATCTAAAATGAGCTTATCTGTACTACCTGCTGGCACAATAGCCTTCATATTTGTTAGAATTTAATAGGGTATCCCTCATGTGTGGAATTTGCGGAAAACTGCTTTTTGATGGGCAAGGCATAAGCGAGAATCTGCTTGAGGTCATGTGCAAATCCTTCTCCTACAGGGGTCCGGATGATGAAGGCACTTTTGTTTCTCCTCCTGTGGGTCTAGGGCATAGCAGATTGAGCATCATTGATCTCTCCCCCGCCGGACATCAGCCCATGAGTAATGAAGACGGGACCATATGGCTCGTCTTTAACGGCGACATATATGAT
>JASFEQ010000283.1:0-5996 GCA_050124735.1 Desulfobacteraceae bacterium
AAGGTTCTCAGTGTGTCTTTTTACTCCAGCCAAAAGTAAGAGATGCGGTGCTGCTCAAGTTTCCCGCATTGGGAAAGTGCGCACAGTTCTTAGATTTTCATCCATCCAGCCACGACCTCACCTCCATTATTCAGAAAATGCAAGAGCAGACGTGGAATCAAGCGAATGTGCCGATCCGCCTTTCAGTGGTTGCCCCGTTCTTTTTCTTGAAGCGCGACGGAATATGTCCCAAAGACTTCCTTCCTACGCCCTCTTTTGAAGGTTTGAGGCTATTCGCAAACAACTACACGGTCCAAGGCGTCAAAATCAAGGCCTGCAAGTCCATTCTCAATCGAGTGTTCTGTCCTCTTTCTCATCTGAAGTCAACTGAATTGGGCACCTGTCCATTCTTGGGCAAATTGGATGGCATTTACACCGTAGACCTATCCTTCATTCCGGAGAAATACCGCCTGGATGTGAAGCAAGCAGAAGAAATACTGAATAGGTGTCTGGAACAGTGGTTGGTAGCGGTGGAGAGCTCTGCTCAAGGAGCTGAAATGCGGAACTGAGTGCTGAGAGGCTTGCCTACAAAATCTTTTCCTGCCCATTTTGACCAGGTCGACCTGGTTTTCCTCGATTTCAATTTCGAAGTTTTTCTAAAACTCATTTCGAAATTTTTCTAAATCTCACTTCACCTCACAATAGCCGACGGCCCAAAGGAAGGCTAATGGGCTGATTTCAAACCACTTATTTAGGCTGTGAACGAATGGCATGTTTCCTGCTTTGAGATGATTACAGGAGAAAATGATAAGAAAGGAGGCCTCTATGGAAATCATGTTCGAAGGATTTGAGCTTGGCACTCTCAAATTGGCAAACCGGTTTGTATTTCCTCCCATTAAGCTTGGCTATGGCAATCCTGACGGCACGGTGACGGACCGGCAAGTGCTGTTCTATCAACAAATCGCTAAAGATGGACCCGCGGTGGTAATCCTGGAACCCGTCCCTGTCACGCCTGAAGGGAAGGAGCATCCGAGGCAGCTTTGTGTCCATCTCCCCGAAAGTGCCATAGAACTCAAGAAAATTGTTGATGTAATCCACAAACAAGGTCGGCTTGCCTGCCTTCACCTGAACCATGCAGGCGCGGCCGCCAATCCTAAGGCTACGGGCACCAATCCCAAGGCGCCGTCTGTCATTACCTGTCCGAGGAGCGGCGAGGAGTCAGAGCCGCTGACCGAGAAAGAAATAAAGATCGTCATTGCCGGATATAGATCAGCCACACAAAAGGCCGTGGATGCTGGATTCGATCTGATGGAAATTCAGGCGGGTCATGGGTACCTGGTGTCACAGTTTCTCAACGGAAAAATCAACAAGAGAAATGATCGGTACGGTCAGGACCGGTTGCTCTTTGCAAGAGAAGTTTTATCAAGCGTTAGAGAAGGCGCCCCGGATCTTCCCTGTATTGTCCGGATTTCGGGCAATGAGATGTCACCTGAGTCTGGCATCAGTCAGGAAGATTTACTCCCATTCCTCAAGTTGGCAGAAGAGATTGGCGTATGTGCCATGCATGTGGGGATGGGAAATTCCTGCTTCAGCCCTCCCTGGTATTTCCATCATGGCAGCCTCCCCGAAAAGCCCCAGGTGGATGCGCTATTTTGGATTCGTGAGCATACCGCCCTCCCTATGATTGCTGCAGGCAGGATGGGCAGAAAGGAGAGGATTAAGGAGATCCTGGGAAATAGACTGGCTGATCTTGTTGCCCTCGGAAGGCCGCTCATTGCAGATCCCCATCTGATAGAAAAATGGCAAAAGAGAAAGGATGAAGAGGTCCTGTATTGCGGTTATTGCCTCCAGGGTTGTCTCCATCGCCTAAAGAGTGGGGAGCCAATGGGCTGCAACTTGAACCCAGAAATTGGTCTGCCGCCTCTGGGACGGACCGAGCAACCCATGAAAGTGCTGATCGCAGGAGGAGGCCCTGCCGGTATAAGTGCAGCCCTTTACATGACCAGACGCGGTCATCAAGTCACCCTTGCCGAGAAAACAGATCATCTGGGAGGGCAATTTGCCCTTGCATGGCAAGCACCGGGAAAAGAGGGCATGAGAGACGGTCTGAAAGGTTTGCAACGAGCCGTGGAAGAGAGCGGGGCGTTGATTCTTCTGAACAGGACAACAGATGTAGCCCTTGTCAGGGAGATTAAACCGGATCTTTTGGTATGGGCCACGGGCGCTCTGCAGAATATCCCTGAGATATCGGGGCTTAAGGATCAGCATACGATGACGGCTTTGGAGTTTTTCAGGAGTGAAAAGGAGGTGCATGGCCCAAGGGCCTTGGTCATTGGGGCCGGAAGAACAGGCGTCGAGATTGCGGAGAAGCTGGGGAAGGAAGGTTATGAGGTCCTGGCCACAAAACGGACGGATCCCATCGGCAGCATGATGGAAATGATTACCAGGAAACTTACTTTGATGAGGATCGGTCAGATGTCAAATGTGACGCTAATGCCTCATACCACGGTCAAGGCCTTTTTCCCCCGCACAGTGGACATAGAACAGGACGGCGTGGGGATGTCTCTTGAGCCTTTCCAAACGGTCATCCTCTCATCCGGTATGGTATCAGCGTCAGAACCAGATGAGGAAATCAGAAAGAGCGTACCCATAATCGAAACCATTGGGGATGCAAGGAATGTCCAGGACATCTTCACTGCCACGCAGGCAGGCTACCAATTAGCCCAAAACTATTGAGAAGAACTCCGAAGAAAACCACAGCCTCAAAGGATGTAAGCCAGTTGGTAAAGGTCGAGTCTAGTGGGAGGAGAACAAAGTGAATGATATGAGCCGAAGTGAGGCTTTACAAGCGCTTAAGGAAAGGGCTGAGGCCATTGAGGCTCGCCTCCACTTGCTGAACAGACGAATCGGAGAGATCCATGATCGGTCCGAAATCCCGGATTTTAAGGCCGTTGTCGATTGTGAGCGATGTGTTGCTTGCGGAATATGTGGGGATCAATGTCCTGAAGGGGCTATTGTTATCGACAGAACGGCCCATATAGATCCACGGCAGTGTACAGGCTGTGGCCAGTGTGTTTATGAATGTCCGAGGGGAGCAATCTCACTCTGTCCAGCGGGCCCAGAGCATTGGAGACAAGCTGGAAAGCCTTCCCAAGGATGGGTTTCATGACCCAAAAAGTGATGGGTAGTGATACTTGAGCATGGATTGCAGTCCTAAAGAATAAGGCTTAATACCAACAAAGACGAAGGGTCAGTCTTGAAGAAGAGGGAGTCAGATCAACAGGGCAGGGACCGAAAATGTCCAACCGTTCTCGTCGCCGTCGATTTCTCTGAGTGCTCCAAGGCTGCACTGAGAAAGGCGAAATCCTGGTCCAAAGGACAGGTTGTAAAAATCCTGGCACTCCATGTGATTGATCAGGGTTTCGTCAAAAATTGTATCCATCAAGATCTGGGCACCGAGAAAGAGATCAAGAAAAAATTGTTTGTTAATGCAAAGGAGAAGCTTGGTGAGTTCTTACGTAGTGAGGATATGGATGAAAAATACACACAAATGATTGTCTGTGAAGGGATACCCTGCATCGAAATCAACAAAAAGGCGATCCAGTGCGATGTAGACATGATCATCATGGGAAGCAAAGGAAACTCTGATGATATGAAAGCCATTTTCTTCGGCAGCACCACCGAAAGGGTCCTGAGGTTTATCAAGCGGCCGGTACTCTGTGTCCCCCCAGAGTGGGATTACAAGATCAAATGACACGGTTCTAATCCCACGGCGTCTGTGGTGCTTAACCTGATTGGCAGCCCCATGAGGGGAATGGTAACAAAGTACCAGGACTTGAGAGAATATTTTAAACGCCTTGTGGGGCTGTTCAATCCTAAAGGGAAATAAAAGGAGTATGAGAATGGATGATATATCTTTTTCAGATATTGCCATTATCTCTTGTGGCACCTTGAGCTTGGAACTTGACCATTTGAAAGAGACCGGTTTCCTGGACGCCAGGCACATCTTTTACACGACGCCGGGCCTCCACGAGGACCCGAGGGACCTGGAAAGGCAGCTCATGCAGCGCGTTGAAAAGGCTAAAGAGAAAGCGAAGAAGGTCATTGTTGTTTATGGGGGGAAGTTCTGTTATGTGAACGCGGACCACCCCACCCGTACGATGAAGACCATCATTGATGAATTAGGTCCTGAAGCGGGGAGAGTAGAGGCTAGCCACTGTGTCGATATGCTGGCAAGCGAAGCCGAGCGAGAAAAAATCGCTCACGAGATGGTAGGCGGCGAAAAGGTCTGGTGGATGACCCCGGGATGGATCAAGTTTCGCCACTATGTGTTTAAAGACTGGGACCAGGGCCTGGCCAATGAGAACTTTCCCCGTCACACCGGAGGGGCCATTGTCCTTGATGGAATCGGATATGTTGACCAGTATATGGGTGAACACCCGGAAGACTTCCTTGAATATTCTGATTGGATGGGAATCCCGATCCAGCCATATTCCATTAGACTTGATCGGTTCAAGTCCCTGCTCTTGGAGCAGGTAAACAAGTTGCACAGCGGGTAGAGAGGGCTGCATATAGGAATCGGCCATTTGATGAAGATTTTGAGCGTACAGACAGGAAGACGTAACAATGGCTAACAATTTGAATTGATAACAGTTATTCAGGTTGTGTATTGGTGGCCGGCTCACGAGATGCGACCGAGGAGCTGTTAACAATCCGGTGGAAATGTTGAAGGAGGAGATATCATGTTGCAAACAGTCCGTTACAAAAGCTTTAATGGCCTCCGCGCTGTGCGACGCTGGGCGATTCCCTACATCTACTCTCGCATTCATGCCAGCGAGTTTCGACCCGTCCTTTGCTACCTCTATACCGAGTGGCGCTGTAACATAGATTGCCACTACTGTTTTCAGTATGACAACAACAAACCAGGCATGGACCTGGATACGGCCAAGAGCGCCATTGACTGGCTCAAGTCCGTGGGCTGCCGTGTCATCCCCCTCATGGGTGGTGAACCTCTGATGCGCAAGGATTTTGTCCTGGATGTTATCCGTTATGGCGCGGAAAACGGATTCTTCATGTATCTGCCCACCAACGGGTATCTCATGGACAAGCACTTTATAGACGAGATGGGCCGGGCAGGTGTGGCCGCTATAAATCTGGCTGTTGACAGCGTAGCTCCTCGCAAAGGGCTGCCAAAGGCCCTCCTGAGTATTGAGCCTCAATTTCGATATCTGGTTGAACGACAAAAGAAATACGGTTATCTGGTCTTCTTCAATATCAATATCTGCAAAACCAATATCAAAGATGTGAAGCTGCTGACGGAGATTGCTCACCAAAACTGTGTGGGGACGGATTACCACCTTAACGAACCACCCCACAGCTTCGTCAACGTGGATCATTACAAACATAAGGACGACGGACTGCAGATCACTCCGGACAGATACGATCAAGTGGACGAAATTCTGGACTGGCTCATTGACAGACAGCGGCAAGGTTGGCCCATGGTCAATTCCATCGACCATCTCAAGGCCTTCAAGGACCGAATGCGGGGCCATATGCAGGCCTGGGACTGCCGCGCCGGTCAAAACGGTGCTCTTATCCGACCCGACGGCACACTCTCCCCCTGCTTCGACATGATTGGTTATGATCACGACTGGGGTCGTATCTGGGAACCCCGATTCCAGGAGGAAGAGTTGGTGGCCTTGAAGGAGAAGTGTCGACCTACTTGCTCCTCCACCTGCTTCTATACCATGGGCAGTTATTACAACCTGTACAACCTCCCCGAGTGGATACGCAAACACATTCGAGTCGGGTAAACGGTCTAGATGAGTTCGCAGCTTTTTGATTTCGTAGATTTTACGTGAGTTATCTCGAAATTCTTCTACTTGGGAGAGACTAATGAAGATGGAAGAATTCAAAATCATGAAGTCTCTTTTGAGCAGAGAGCTCGGGTGGTCATGGCCTCTATTTTTGACTGGATGCTGGATCAGGAAAAGGGCTATATTTCGTAACACCCACTG
>JASFEQ010000284.1:0-5970 GCA_050124735.1 Desulfobacteraceae bacterium
CAACATCAACAAAGGGGGATCCGGTTTGGTTATTTACCAGACATCCTCTGATACAGAGCAGAGTGGGGTGTACGTTGACGATCTGTTTTTCTCAGGCTTCCCGGTTGATGCGAAGTCACAAGAAGGACTGCATGTATGCTATTTTGCCCTTCCTTACTTTTCAGGCCTGAATCCTTCTATTTATCTATGGGCTAAGGATAAGGCTGGCAATCGCTCAAGGACCACCTTCTATCACCACATTCGCAAAAAACGTTTTCGTAGAGAGAGAATAAACATTACAGACCGGTTTCTAAAGCGCGTGCTTCCCTATTTCTCTTTTTATCCATTGAACTCTGAAGATAGCGACATCAAAAAATACCTCAAGATAAACAATGACCTGAGAACGGAGAGTCACCAGACTTTTTACAAGTTGAGAGAAGACACAACGCCGAAAAGGCTATGGGAAGGTTCGTTCTTGAGATTGAAGAATGCTGCGACCATGTCGAGGTTTGCTGACCAGCGCCTCTACTACTATAAGGGGAAAAAGGTCGACGAGCAGGTGCATCTTGGTATTGATCTGGCTTCCCTGGCAAATTCCCCGATTCAGGCGGCCAATAACGGTAGGGTGGTTTTTGCCGAGAGAAATGGAATCTACGGCCTGGCTGTCGTGTTGGACCATGGTCAGGGTTTGGCCACGCTGTACGCGCACTTGAACGCAGCGAAAGTGACCCCCAATCAAGAAGTTAAGAAAGGGGATATCATCGGTTACACGGGCCAGACCGGTCTTGCTGGGGGCGATCATCTCCATTTTGGCCTCATGGTCAATGGGGTCGCCGTCAACCCCATAGAGTGGTGGGATGGCCATTGGATCAATGATAACATACACAAGAAATTGGCCATTCTTGGAGAATAGACGAGTCCTTTCTTACCCCTAGAAATGGATTAGACACCTTCCATTAGACTATCCGCCTACTACAAGATTGTCCTTGTCTCGTCGAGGAGTGATACATGGCCAATGTATTGCTAAGAAATCTCACAAAAAATTTTGACGAAGTGGTTGCAGTCAACAATGTGAATCTGGAGATCGCCGATCGAGAGTTTGTGGTCCTTGTGGGACCTTCTGGTTGTGGGAAAACGACGACCCTACGCATGATCGCGGGACTAGAGGAAATCACGGAGGGAGAGATTTATATTAAGGGTCGATTGGTCAATAAGTTGGCTCCAAAAGACAGGAACATTGCCATGGTCTTCCAGAGTTATGCCCTCTATCCCCATATGAAAGTCTTTGACAACATGGCTTTTGGCCTAAGAATGCGCAAGGTCCCGAAAGAGGATGTGAAGGAAAGGGTTAAGAAGGCAGCCGAAATTCTAGGGATTGAAGACTTACTCGCCCGCAAGCCAAGACAGTTATCCGGCGGGCAGAGACAGCGGGTGGCATTGGGCAGAGCCATTGTAAGGGACCCAGAGGTATTTTTGTTCGATGAGCCTTTGAGCAACCTGGATGCAAAACTCAGGGTACAGATGAGAACAGAACTGAAAAAACTGCATGAACGTCTCCAGGCTACAGTGGTCTACGTGACCCATGATCAAGTTGAGGCCATGACAATGGGCGATCGTATCGTGGTCATGAAAGATGGTGTTGTGCAGCAAGTGGGCAATCCTCTGGAACTTTATAACAGGCCGGCGAATCTCTTTGTTGCAGGGTTCATAGGAAGTCCTGCCATGAATTTTATCCCGTGCCAACTTCTTGAAGAGGATTCCCGGTTCTATATTGATACGGGCGATTTTAGCATTCCCCTCCCCGACTGGATCGCATCCAAATTGGAATTCAGTGAGGAGAAAGAATTCGTCTTCGGTATTCGACCGGAAGATATTTATGAAATAGGCCCAGGACAGGAGCCATCCATTGAACGGCCGATCATCCAAGCGAAGGTAAATGTGGTCGAGCCCCTAGGGAAAGAAATTTCCCTGGACGTCAGCACGGGTGCGAACGCATTGACAGTCCTTTTGGGTGCAGACACAAAGGCAAAACCCCATCACGATATAGATCTGATCCTCAATCTGGATAAAGCCCATCTCTTTAGGAGGGAAGGGGGCGAGGCAATCGTCTAAAGTTTTTCGAGGACGGCATCGGTGAATTCATCTGTGCGCGCCTCTCCGCCCAGGTCAGGCGTTAACACCTCACCTTCTGATGTAACCGCTTCGATTGCGCCCATCAACCCCTGAGAGGCATCCACCTCCCCCAGGAATTCCAACATCATCACCACAGACCACAGGGTAGCAATAGGGTTGGCGATTCCCTTGCCGGCTATGTCTGGCGCTGAACCGTGAACAGGTTCGAACATGGAGGGAAAGGTCTTCTCGGGGTTGAGATTTGCCGATGGTGCGATCCCAATACTACCCGCCAAGGCCGGCCCAAGGTCGGACAGGATGTCCCCGAAAAGATTGCTCCCCACAACCACGTCGAACCAGTCGGGATGTTGAACAAAGTTGGCGGTAAGAATGTCGATGTGATATTGCTCTGTGGTTATGTCGGGGAAGTCTTTTGCCATGGCCGCGAAGCGCTCGTCCCAGAAGGTCATGGTGTGTATGATACCGTTTGATTTTGTGGCTGAAGCCAGGCGTTTCCTAGGCCGTTTCTGGGCCAATTGGAAGGCGTAGCGCATGATACGGTCAACACCCTGGCGCGTAAATATGGATTCCTGGACAACCATTTCCTGGTCTGTCCCTGCGTATATCCGCCCACCGATTTCTGAGTACTCGCCCTCGTTGTTTTCGCGAACGATGTAAAAGTCAATGTCTTTTGATGTCCGATTGGCTAGGGGGGAGGTGATGCCAGGCAACAGCCTCACGGGACGCAGGTTCACATACTGCTGCATTTGCCGGCGGATCGGGAGAAGTAGACCCCAAAGGGAAACGTGATCGGGCACCCCTGGATATCCTACGGCCCCCAGCAGGATGGCATCAAACCCGCGCAATGTCTCGATGCCGTCCTCTGGCATCATCACGCCATGATCCAAATAGTAGCCACACGAGTAGGGAAACTCGGTGAATGCCACTTTGAAGTGGTAAGTCCCGGCCAACGCATTCAAGACTCGAACCCCTTCGGGAACCACCTCCTTCCCGATACCATCGCCCGGAATTAACGCCATTCTATAAGTCATGGTATGCTCCTTGTACGGCTTGGTTGAGGAACTGTGTTGTGCCTGTGTGAGGCCACGCCCCTTTTCTCCCTCCGGGCCGTAGGCCCTACTGGCCGGAGGCAAGGCCATATCTATATAGTGAGGGGGAAGTGACCCAATATTTGAGGTTTAAGGAGTGAGTTGCAGATTCCCAGAAGCTCAAGGGCGCACCCGCCCGCCTCGCCTGAGCGAGAGCGATGGCGGGCAGGAACCCCAAATATTGGGTCACGGCGATGCCCGGTGGAATTTTTTTTGAGATATGGCCTCTCAAAAAAGGGCCTGCCCTCACTTCACAGCCCTGTGGGGTGTAATCAAAGCCGGGTCCTTTTGGGCCCGGATTATTTAGTTAATCGTAATAGGGATCTGCTAATCCACCCAGGGGAGGTGGGCTAAGTCCACATTTCCCCCTGAGAGGATAACACCAATTCGCTTTCCTGAAAACTCAGGGCGTCTGGTGAGCAAAACGCCTAGGGGGACCGCTGCGGAAGGTTCCACAATGATTTTCATTCTCTCCCAAATGGTGCGCATCGCTGCTACAATCCCCTCTTCGCTCACAGTGACAATATCCTTCACGCGTCGTTTGATGATGGGGAAGGTTAGATCCCCAAGGGAGGTCCGCAGCCCGTCCGCGATGGTATGGGGATTGTCGGCGGGAATGATTTTTCCAGCGCGAAAGGAGCGAAAGGCATCGTCTGCTTTTTCAGGCTCTGCGGCTACGACGTGGGTCTTAGGTGAAAGTGCGTCCACGGCAATTGCCGTGCCACTCAGGAGACCTCCGCCACCCACTGGGGCCATCACCATGTCAAGTCTTGTGATCTCCTCGCAGAGTTCCAGGGCAGCGGTGCCTTGTCCTGAGATGACCGTGTGGTCGTTGTATGGATGAACAAAGGCCGCACCGGTGGCATGGACCACTTTGGCCAATGCCTCTTCCCGGGCCTCGAGCGTTGGTTGGCAGAAAACAATCTCAGCGCCATAGTGTGCCACTGCGTTTCTTTTTACCTGGGGTGCATTTTCCGGCATGACCACGTATGCTTTGCTCCCTCGCCATCGGGCAGCAAGAGCCAAGGCAGCCGCGTGATTTCCAGAGGAGTGGGTGGCCACACCCTTGCTCGCTTCTTCCTGGCCAAGGGAGAAGACCGCATTGGTGGCCCCTCGGATCTTAAAGGCCCCCACCTTTTGGAAGTTCTCACACTTGAAGAATATCTCTGCATCACACATTTCATTCAAGGTGCTACAGGTGAGGATGGGGGTGCGATGGACAAAGGGTTGGATCCTTTCAGCGGCCTCCCTCACGTCCTCTATAGTGGGTTCGTTTTTCATAAAATTCATTGTTAAAATGGAGGTTTAATTGTAAGATGCAACTAACCGTTAAAATTAACAATATCATATTATTCTTTAGATGGATCCGTTGCTTCCTTCGCCTTTCTCTCCTTTCGCACCTGGTCAATTTCTTTGGACACCTTCAGACCGCGGGTGCGGAGGGAGAACCAGATGAGACGTTTGCGGTCCATGACAAAGAAACGTTTACCGTATTTGCGCAGCGCCCTCCGATTTATGGTAAATCCAAGGCCTGGCTGAGTGGGGGTCTCAAGTTTTCCGCGACCATGATAAAAAGGCGTTTCCAGAATGGCATCGCGCGCCTCCACGGTCCACCCTGGTGGGTTGATGGGATACTCCATTTGCTTTACATCAGCAAACCCGCTGGCTGCCATAAGCTGCATATTAACTGCGAGGCCAATGCCATTGGTCCAGGTGTGTGGCGTGTAAAACAGCTCATGCTCGCGACAGAGCCTTGCCACTTCAATGGTCTGGGCGATGCCGCCAGCAAAGAGGGCATCTGGCTGAAAGATATGGTAGCAACGCCGTTCAATCATCATTTTCAGCTCTGGCAGTCCTGAGGTATGCAATTCTCCTCCGGCAATGGGCACTCGGCTATAGGCTGTCAGTGAACTGAGATCCTCGTAGGCATCCATGGGCAATGGTTCTTCCACCCAGCTAACACCCGCGTCCGCACACGCATCAGCAAAGCGTTTGGCGCGTTCCAGATCCCACAAAGGCGCGTCACCGATTATGGTAACCCTCCAGCCTTGGTTGGCATCCACTGCTATATTCATCTTGTCGCCCACAGCTTTGGCAGTTTCCACCACCTGTTGTATGTCTAAGGTTTCATCAAAGTCATGGACCCGTAGCTTTATTGTGCCAAATCCCTCTGCGAGTCGGGTTTCTGCTTCTTCAATTCTCTCTTCCGGTCTCTTCACTTCACCTGTTGAGGCATAGAGCTCTATAGTGCAGGGTTGTCCACCCAGAAGCGCATAGACAGGCTTATCCGCCAGCTTACCTTTGATGTCCCAAAAGGCGGGTTCAATCCAGTAGTTTTTCCACCCCAGATATGACATCTCCCGCAGCCGTTGTTGAATGAGAGTAATGTCTGTAGCGTCCTCTCCAATCAGGTAGGGGCCCAGGAGCTCGCCGAGACCCGCGCGCTCTCTACCCATGGCGGGGCCAGCGCTATATCCCACCACCCCATCGTCAGTGATCACCTTGACCAGGGTAAATCGGTTTTCGGTCTGTGGAAAGCCTGGTATCCAGCTGGGATAAAAAGGTGCAGGCAAGGGGATTGCCACATGAAATAACTCAATACGGGCGATTGTGCTCATAAGAAACTATCCTCCAAAGATCATGACGTTTACATGGCTCTCAGAGAACCTAACGAATCAGGTGATCGGCCCCGGTGGGCGTACCGACGATCGCCTCCTGCGCAATGTCCAGGAATAGTCCATGGCCCAGGACGCCTGGAATAGAATCAAGC
>JASFEQ010000285.1:0-5968 GCA_050124735.1 Desulfobacteraceae bacterium
CCTTGAGTTTCTCGACCCTGCTCGAAACCCTGAGTTCATCGAAGGGCTCACGGCCGAGAGGCAATCTCTTGCAAGTTAGCGAAAAGAGTAACTTTCATAAAATGAGATTGCTTCGCTTCGCTCGCAATGACCGCTTATGGAGACGTTTTTTATGCAAAGAACTTTTGGGACACGACACTAAAGCCTTGCTAAAACATTGCCTCCAGGGCTGAGTCAATGACCTCAAACATCTGCTGGTCCCGATAACCACGTAAAACCGACGCGCTATTGGGGCAAACAGCGGCACAGGAGCCGCAGCCCTGGCACATGAGCTCATCAACAATAACCTTTTCCTCTTCCTCATCTTTCACGCGTGCACCGTAGGGACAGGCGTCAATACACCGCTCACAAAGGGAGCAGAGGCTATGCCGCACCTCAGCCACGATGCCTCCTGCGGCCAACCTTTCACTGTTCAAGATCCTGAGTGCGCGCTGTGCCGCAGCCTCTGCCATGGCAATGGACTCGGTCACGGAGCGGGGTGAATGGGCGATGCCAGCCATGAAGATGCCTTCTTTTAGGAAGTCCACAGGTCGCCATTTATATTCGGCCTCTTGGAAAAAACCATCTTCGTTGACTTCTACCCCGAACAGGTCAGCCAGCTCTCTTCCGTTACTGGGGATAATCCCTGTACCAAGAACCAGCAAGTCAGGTTGGATCTGAAAGCTTCGGCCGAGGATGGGGTCCGTGGCAGATATCAAGGGTCTACCGTTCTCTACAGTCACTTGAGGCTTCTGATCCACTTCGTATTGGACAAAAATGACCCCCGCTTTGCGCGCCTGGGTGTAATAGGTCTCCAGGAAGCCATAGGTCATGATATCTCTATAGAAAATATAGACGGCAGTCTCTGGATTCTGTTCTTTGAGGTAGAGGGCGTTTTTCAAGGCTGATGTGCAGCAGATGCGGCTGCAGTAGTTGCGAGGCTCTTCCCTAGAATCCACGCACTGAATCATGGCCACGGCGCTGAGAGTGGCAGGATCTACGCCTCCCTCGGCAATCTTTCCCTCCAGTTCATGCTGGGTAAGGATGGCCTCGCTTTTCCCATAGGAATAACTCTCGGTCTTGGCTTCCATGCCTCCAGTGGCCAGCACGGTCACCCCATGCTCTAGGGTTTCGGCCGCACCATCTTCTTTCTCAATGGTGGTCAAAAAACGGCCCACATGACCCAGGGAATGGATGACTTTGGCCTTTTTGTACACGTTGATGAGGGGATGTTTTTCCACCTTGGAGACCATCTCCTCTAAAAGTTCTTGGGGGGAATCGCCTTGAATGGTCCGATGGAGTAATCGGAGATTACCTCCCAATTCTTCGGCCTGTTCCACCAGGCTCACCTCAAATCCATGGTCGGCAATGCCGACGGCCGCACTCATCCCAGCAGTTCCGCCACCCACCACCAGGGCCTTCTGTTTGATTCGGCGCATGGGCGTGGGTGAAGGATCCATGCCTTTTAGCTTACTTATCCCCATAGAAACCACTGAACGAATATGACTCGTTACTTGTGCCTTATCCTCTTCACGCCCTGGGAACGCCTGGGTGCGAATGTCCACCACATCGATCAAAGAGGGATTTAGTCCAACACTCTCACCAAGTTCCCTCAACTTTGAGGCATATATGTAGGGCATGCACGCGGCAATCAGAACGCGGTTCGCCTCAGTTTCTTTTATTTTCTCCTTGAGTTCCTCCCAGCCCCCCTGCGTACAGATGCCTTCCATAGAGTTCACCTGACTCACAGAGCCTTGCCCCTCAAGCCAATCTGCCAGTGAACTCAGCTCTGCTGCTTCTGACAAAGCGCCCCCGCAAGTGCATAGTGAGACTGAGATTTGCGGCATCTCTCGGGATACATCTCGAAAAGCGGCTTCAGGGCTAGGTTCCTCGGCCAGGCCACCCCCTTTCGAATGGATCAATCTGGATGCCGACAAGGAGGCAGAATTCGCTTGAATCACGGATTCGGAGATATCCCGAAGCCCGGAAAAGGATCCCCCTACCAGGATGCCTTCCTGACTGGTGCGACTCAGTGAGAAGGGTTCCAATTGAGAGTGACCCCATGGGTTCAGTTCCATGCCGGTCATTTCCGCCAATTCCTCGGTGCCCGCAGGTGGTCTTTGGCCAGCAGCGAGTACAACCATGTCAAAAGTCTCTTCATGTCTATTGCCGCCCGTATCTGCGTAGCCGACAATTAAGTCCCCATTGTTCCCAGAAGATTCGACAGTGTGCACCCTGTTTCTCAGGAAGCGAACGCCATACTCCTTTTCTGCTCGATCCCTGTAACGCTGAAAGTCTTTTCCAAAGGTCCGCATGTCCATATAGAAGATGGATGTATCCACCTGACCCCCACTCTTTTCCTTTGCAAGAAGCGCTTCCTTGATGGCGAACATACAGCAGGCGGAGGAGCAGAAGTCGGCATCCGATTGGGGGTCTCGGGACCCCACACACTGGAGCCATGCTATCTTGCTGATCTCTTTGCCATCACTGGGACTCAAGAGCCTTCCATTATTGGGTCCGGTGCCGCTAAGCAAACGTTCGAACTCAATACTTGTGACCACATTAGGAAGAACACCGTAACCGTAGAGATTTCTATCTGAGCCCGGGTCAAAGGATTCAAAGCCGGCAGCAAGAATCACGGATCCCACTTCTATCTGACGCTCGCCGGCGCGTTCAATTTTCTGGTATAGTTGGACAATGAGGGGAACCAGAGTATCTGGATCAAATGGCTTCATCAGGTATTCAAGGGCGCCAATCTTCATGGCTTCAACAGCAGTCTCCACGGTAGCATAGGCCGTCATCATCACCACGGGGAGTTCGGGACGGATATCCTTGGACCTTTTGAGCACCTCCACACCATCCATGCCTGGCATTTTGATGTCCAGGAGCATCATGTGATAGACGTCTTTGGTTACCTTTTCCAAGGCCTCCATACCCGATTCGGCCATGTCCACCTGGAACCCTTCATCCTCCAACCATTCTTTCAATGAATCACGCACCACCAACTCGTCGTCCACCACCATAATTCGGAATTCGCGACGTGCCTCGGTTCCGAAGTCAATGGCCTTGGTGGGGCAGATCTTTTCACATTCACCGCACAACGTGCATGAGGCCACATCGACAACATACGTGTTCGGAATGTTGTGGGGTACGGGGAGGTAGACCGCCTTGCGCATGGTAAGCCCCGCATTGAATTCATCAGGCACTTCAACGGGGCAGACTCGAGAACACTCCCCACAGCCGATGCAGCGCTCAGAGTCCACCATGGTGGGTTTTTGACGCAATGTGACCTGGAATTTTCCAGGTTCACCCTCCAAGGTTTCTAGCTCCGTGGAGAGCATGATATCGATGTTTTCATGAAACAGACCCTTGCGCAGACAATACTGGGAGGATGCATCGCGCTCCACGAGGGGGAGCATCTTGCACATTCCGCAGTGATCCGTGGGAAACTGGTAATCCAACTGGGTCAGAATCCCGCCCAGATTTGGGGCCCTGTCTATGAGCGTCACCTGGTATCCCTGTTCCGCCATATCAAGGGCCGAGCGGATACCGCTGATCCCGGTACCTACGACCAAACTTGATCCTATCTTTTTCTTCATAAAAAACCTCCGGTTGTCCGTCGTGCGTCGCGTGTTGTCCGTTGAAGAGCTCTTATCCAATTTCAACAGCTAACGACTGACGACTGACCACGGACAACTGACTCTAATCCTTTCCTCCAGTAACCTCCTGGAACTCTGCTTCTCGAAATACCGAAAGGGGAGCCTCATCCTCAACACTTCGGCCAGCCACATAGTCAAAGGCCTTCTGGGTGTAATTGGCAACGGTTCGAAAAATCTCCATGACTGGAATATTGTTGGGACAGGCATTGGAACACTGGCCACAGCCGATACAAGCCGTACTCATATGTGCCAAACGGGTAATATGATAAAAGACCGTGTCGCTGGGCATTTTGAGGATGCCTTTCCGCTTGGCCCACCGCAGATACTGGGAAGGTTCATGGTCGAATACATCGGTGACAAAGACACACTCTTTGCAGTAGCAAACAGGGCAAGCGACCCGGCAGTTATAACAGTTAATACAGTTGGCCAAATAGGTGGTGAGTTTTTGAATGTCTGCCGTGGCCTGGCTCGTTTCATCGAACATCTGGTCCCTATAGGCGATGCGCTCAGCCACAAGGGCATCAATGGCTGCCTTTCGGCCTTCTGGCTCAGTTGTCCCTGGCAGATCAAGTTTTTCAAGCAGTTCCTGGCCCTTGGGTGTGTTAGCCTTTACAAGGAGTTGACTGTTGGTTTCCACACCTACCAGGCCGATGAGGATATCGGCATTTTCTGGAATGGGGTATTCACAGGCCTTGCAGGCAGGTGAAATATCAAAGTCTTCAAAGGCAGTGCCTTTCCCTGACACGATATTCTGGTAAAACCGGCCTGTCGCCTCAATGCCATCTTCCCCGGCAAAGCGTGGATAATTGACATTGCTGTAAGCCCCATAGCAGTCCGTCCCCACAAGTACCACATCCTCCATTCTTCCCTGTTTGAGCTTCACAAGTTCGATAAAGGCGCGAATCTCGCATGGGCGTAACACCACGGCCACAGGGCCTTCTATGGGCCTGCGGGTAAGCTTGGTGACCACTTTCGCTGCGTTCATCGGAAACACAGGTGCCAAGGGGTCTGCACCATTAATCCTTTCTGGATCGGTTACCAGTGTGGGCATGACCGAATTCTTCATGGGAAGGTGTTGTGGCACGAGAAGGGCATTTATCTCCCCATCCCTGAGCATTGCCTGGAAAAAGTCTCGAAGAGAGGCAAGGGTGTCCTGCTCTTTCACAGCAATCTTTGCTATCTTAGCCATTGATTTCCTCCAGTAAATTTTCGGTTGACTATTGACTATTGATTATTATTGGGCTTCGCTTATCCGGAATCTTCAATTTTAGGGTTCCTCAATCGCCAATCGTCAATCTTCAATATTCAATTATATGACCATCTGTTCCCTAACCTCATTGGGACCAAGTTCTTTCATTTCGGCCACCATCTCTCTGACAGTTTCAGCGAAATCCACGCCTTCACTGGCGCCAATCCAGGTCAGCTTCAATCGTCGTTCATCCAGGCCGAACCTGGGGAGGATCTCCTTAAGGAGCTTAACCCGTCGACGCGCCTTGTAGTTCCCGTTTATGTAATGGCAGTCCCCTGGATGACAGCCACTGATCAGCACGGCATCTGCCCCTTCAAGCAAGGCCTTGATGACATACTTGGGATCCACCATTCCTGTGCACATCATCCGAATCATTCGAATGTTGGGGGGATATATGAGCCTAGAAGTCCCCGCCAGATCAGCCGCAGTATAAGTACACCAGTTGCACACAAAGGCGATGATTGTTGGTTCGTACTCTGCCATATCCTTCCTCCGTTTATGTCAGTTGTTTGTTGTATGTCGTCTGTTGTTATGTGTGTAGATGAGCCTTCAAGGTCCCGAATACCTTAATCGAAAATGTTCAATCTACAATGGACAATCCTCTAAGTGCCTACCTCAGCCAGTGCGTCCATGATGCCGTCCAGCTCAGCAAAAATCTGCTTCTCGTTGAAATGTTTGACCTGTGCAGCACCACTGGGACAAAATCCCGAGCAACTCCCGCACCCTTTACAAAGGGCCTCGTTTATGACCGAAACGCCTCTTCGTTCATCAAACTCAATGGCATTGTAGGCGCAAAGCCCGATGCATGTCTGACAGCCAGCGCAAACATCCGGGTCTATCCAGGAGATGGTGGGAGAGACCTCCACCTCTCCGCGGGTCGCCAGCTCAAGGGCCTTGGCGGCCGCGCCTGATGCCTGGGCCACCACGTCCGGGATGTCCTTAGGGCCCTGACAGGCGCCTGCCAGGTAAACCCCATCGGTAGCAGTATTCAATGGTCCTAACTTGGGGTGTTCTTCCAAAAAAAAACCATCCGCCCCCTCAT
>JASFEQ010000286.1:0-5942 GCA_050124735.1 Desulfobacteraceae bacterium
CACTTCCCCCTCACAATATAGATATGGCCTCGAGAAAAGGGGCGTGGCCTCACAGGCACAAATGAGTTAGGATCCAGCATCAGGTTAAGGAATGGCCAGTGCGTAGCTGATGCCCCGCAATGCCCTTTCAGCACTGGCATAGACAGGGATACCCACATCCTGAAACCGCTGGCGCATCTGTCTCGAGATGGCCTCCACCCTCACATCTTCGGGCTGGTAGGTGCGGTTATCCAAGACCATGACCAGGTCCTTTCCCGTCTCCTCCCTCAATTGGGCTAACGGGTCCACCAGGCTCTGAAGATAACTCCCTCCCTGTAGCGGTTCCTGTTGGTTCATCTCAGAAAATGTGGGCATGTCCACCTCTAAGGTACGCAGAAGCATGATTATGATCAACACATCCACTGGCTCCCTGGTCAAAATCTCTCTGGCCAAGGCCTGAACGGTTTCCATGGGCACCGCGGGTGAACCCGTGTCCAGGGGGTTCGCCATACTATTGCCAGGGGCCGGAAAAAAGACCTTGAGCCTCTTTTGCGTCTTCTCGCTGAATTTGGGGATTTCAAGGCCCCAGTAGTAGGCCCGATCCGAGCTAAAAACGCCGAGGGCTCCCCCGCCGCCCAGCAGGGCGATGCGTCGACCTCTATTTCTTAGGTACTTGAGGGCCACGAGGGTGTCCATCATTTGGTCCAGGCCTTGGACAGGCGCTGCTCCGCACTGGGTCAAAACACCCTCCCAGACCCTGTCCTGTCCAGCCATGGACCCGGTGTGGCTCAAGGCTGCCCTTCCCCCTAAAGGCGTCAAAGCGGCTTTCCAGACCACTACTGGCTTTTTTGCCGTAACACTCCTGAGTATCTGAAAAAACCTCCGTCCGTCCCCCACCCCTTCCAGATAGGCGGCTATGTAGCCTGTCTCCGGATCATCAGCCAAGTAGTCAAGCAGTTCTACGGCATCCAGGTCGCAACCATTCCCATAGGAGATGACTTTACTCAAACCCAGGCCCATAAACTGGGCCTCATACCCAAACTCCGTGGCCACGCCACCACTTTGAGAAATCAAGGCCACAGGCCCGGGTTCTCTGGAGAAGCCGTGACCAGGGAGCAGGGTAATCCCCCCGCGAGGACTGTGAATGCCGAAACAGTTGGGTCCGAGAATCCGGAGTGCTTTGGCACCGATCCGTGCCAACTCCGCCTCTAGGGCCACCCCCTCCTTCTCGCCCGTTTCGGAAAAACCCGCCGAATGTATTTGGACACCGGCCACCCCGTGCTCCACGCAATCCCGCAGGACTGCAGGCACGGCCATTGCTGGGACTGAGATCTGGGCCAGGTCCACCGGCCCATTCACCTCGCTCAAACGCCTATAGATTTTGAAACCCGAGATCTCTCCACCTTTCTGGGAAATGGGATAAAACCCTCCTTTATACCCGTAACGGATCTGGCTCAAGACAACCAGTTGTCCGAATGAAAAGGCGGTGCTCACACCCCCGAACATGGCCAGGCCCCGGGGATTGAACATACGGTCAAGTTGCCCTCGCTCTTCAGGCCTCATCGATATAACCCTCTCACCATTACGTGCAGGATTTTTTGCATATCTGATCCTTTACTTGAATTGATATTCAAATGGTCCCGTTCAGTTTGGCAAGGATCTTCCACAACCGGGTGGCCCGTTCCGAAAGGCGCCACTCTTCAGGAAGGGTGGCGTAGGCCGCCCCTTCCCCAATAAATCGATAGTAATGCACGGTGCAGCCCCTATATTGACGGTTTCCACTTGTCCATCGCACATATTGACCCGGGAATATACCGCAGATCTTGAAGCCATTGGCTTCCAGCAACCGCTGTGAGAGGTCGTGCCAGGTCTCGCAGAAGGCGGTGAAGTACTCAGCGCCGCTTCCTCGGAGCCAGTCCATCACCATTGCAAATCCCTGAATGAAGAGTCCTTCCTGCTTTCTGCGATGCGGTGGAATTGTGCCTACGGTCAACTCCACCTGCCTGTTCTCGTCCCATTTTCTCAGCATCATCGCCATAATAATTGCGCCGTTTTTTTCCCATCGGATCATAACACGGTTACAATCGTATTTGTCCTGTTCGTAGTTTTCCCGCAAAAGAATATTCCCTTTGTACATTTCTGGTAAAAATATGAAATCCAGGGTAGAGCCCATGAGTTCAGGATAGCCTCTCTTCCAGATGTCCGCCACCAACTCCACCTCCGTTCCTGATATGAAATCCAATTTAAGACCTTCATACTTATCCGTGGGTAGTGGTAATGGAGGCCATTGCAGACGCGCTGAACCTATTGGCCGGGTTCGGCATGTGGTGGCCATCTGACGGTATGGACGAGGTTCTTCATTCACCGCGTATCCTCCTGTGATCAATACATTTACATTATCCAGATGACAAGGCGTCCCTTTGGCATCCTACTTTACCAAAACCCGTACGCTTTAAACACCGAAAACGTCCCCTTGGTTGTCAGGCTGAACGCGCTCTCGTTGAAACGGGATCTCTGGCTGAGATAGACCAGCCCGCCGGAGGCAGACAAGTCCATTTCGTTCGGACAAGGCGAGTGGGGTGGGAACCTTTTAAGGGGATGGCCCGCAAGGCTAAGTCTCCGGGCGGGGCTTTTAGGGGATTTTTGAAGGGGCGCGTCCCTTGCTTGGCTCGTGCCCTAAAATAGTTGCTCCCGACAAAAGGTAATATCTCCTGCCGGGAGCGGGGAGTGCATCCACGCGGGACAACTCCAAGACATTGAAATAAGAAGAGATTAAGGTAATTATAGTAGGAGTTTGCGAAAAAGTCAAGTATTTTAAATAATTTATAAGGGGATTACCCATCGATTATTTGCTGCCTTTTTGCTTTGAGATCCCACATTTTTTGTTAAGTCCTTGATATTCCATGTTAAGACTTGCCCCCACGGTGTGCCTTTACGACAAATAATTTTCGGACGGGGGGAAGGCGCCCGAACCACTCTCTCAACAAGGTTCGTCAGGGTCGATTTTCCGGCTTCTGGAAGGAGCAACAGGGGCAGGCGATCAAGTATTGGCAGACTGGAGAAGACATGAACGCAATGTGGCGGCTGAGAAAAAAGGCCTTTGTAGGGCCTAACTGAAAATCGGTAAAATCAGGCCTTCACATGCGAGCCCTGAAGGAAGAGGCCTGTTCATTTAGGTGATATAATACAAAAGTACTGCGGTTGCGATGCTCAGCAGAATCGCCAGGCAACAATATGCGATGATCCATTTTCTGACCATCCGATCCCCTCTTAACCTCACCTCAAATGCTTTTGGCCAAAGGTGAAGCATAAACCTCCTGTATTCCATAAGAGCAAGAATGATACCAGGAAGGCATAAACTGAATTATCATTAATTTTCAAATACCTATATCAAGCTACCCCAACACTATGCCAAACGGATGCACATAGAAATGTGCAGAGTTCACAGATTTCTGTGCATCCATGAACAGATGGTCATTTCAAAATAATGACAGGAGACAAGAACCAGTTAGACAAGAAAAGCAGGGCAGGGCTGACCCTGCCTGGAGGTCACCAGATAAAAGAAGCATGGGCTTTTGATCACATGGCCTGGTTTCTCGGAATTAGCCGCATCCCCCATTACCCACATCTGCGGGAGCGAGATGTCAACGCCCATCGTTGCGGTCCCCTAAACAAAAAAAGGATAGGCCACGCCAACTAGTCCCTTTTTTTAAAAAATTTTGGCAATGATACCGATGGACTTTGGTGTTTTTGACCTATCCGTGTATTCCTTTATCACGGGTGTCAGAAAAAGGGAAGAAAAATCTGGGTATGACAAAAAAAATTTTTATGCCCGTTCCTTTCCCCTGCCACTGTGCGCTGCAAGCCTCTCCTCTGTTGTTATCTTACGTCTTGTACTTGGATCTTCAGTGGCTCTGAGGAAGAACCAAAAAAAAATGCTCATGACGTAGCCGAGCACATATAATCCCGCTGCAGTCAGCAGGATCATCATGCCGAATCGAACAAACGTGGGCTGTAAAGATACCCATGAATAGAGATCTTTCAACAAATCCATCATTGGTTCTCAACCCTCGGCCAATCCAGCAGTACATCTCGCTCAGGAGACAATGGACTCAAGGGGTGTGTATTCAAGCCCAAAGGTCTCTGCTACCGCATCATACGTGGTTTTTCCCAGATAAGTGTTCACGCCCTTTGCCAGGGTCTTATCTTTTTGGATGGCAACGAGTATGCCATGCTCCACCAACTTCATGAGGTACGGGAGTGTGGCATTGGAAAGGGCATAGGTGCTGGTGCGTGGGACAGCACCGGGCATGTTGGTCACCCCATAGTGCACCACGCCCTCCTCAACGTATACGGGATCAGAGTGGGTGGAAGGACGAATGGTTTCAATGCACCCCCCTTGATCCACGGACACATCCACAACCACGCTTCCGGCTTCCATTGTTCCCACCATGGCCCTGGTAACAAGGCACGGTGCCTTGGCGCCCTTAACGAGAACCGCACCAACAAGTAAATCAGCCCGTTTGACACCTTCCCCAATGGTTAAGGGATTTGCGCTAAGGGTTGTGAGCCGACCGCGCATGACCTGCTCCAGATATCGAAGGCGGTCTGTGTTGATGTCTAGAATCATCACGTTGGCACCCATCCCTAGGGCAATCTGCGTTGCATTGGTTCCAACGACGCCTGCTCCGATGATGGTCACATCGGCGGCGCGGACACCTGGAACGCCGCCCAGAAGCTTTCCCCGACCACCATGGGTCTTCTCTAAATATTGGGCGCCCACCTGCACGGCCATGCGCCCTGCAATTTCGCTCATGGGGGTAAGTAGGGGCAGTGTCCCATCAGGACATTCGACCGTCTCATAGGCGATCCCAATAACACCGCGTTCCAGCATTTCAAGCGTCAGCTCCTTTTCGGCAGCAAGATGAAGATATGTGAAAAGGCATAATCCATGGCGCAGAAATCCGTATTCAGACGGTTGAGGCTCTTTGACCTTGGCCACAAGATCTGCTCCCCAAGCGTCTTCGGCCCTAGGCACCAGTCGAGCGCCGGTCCATGTATAACGGTCATTCCCAAAGCCGCTCCCTACTCCTGCATCTTCTTCCACCAGGACCTCATGTCCCGCTGCCACAAGTTGTTTTACACCGCCCGGCGTAATGGCGACCCGGTACTCGTCCTCTTTTACCTCTTTCGGCAATCCAATAATCATATTGATCCCACTTTTATAATCACTTGAATACTTTTCTTAATGACTTTCACGAACCACGTGATTTCCACCTCTTATTATATGCATTTCATGACATATATATTTTACGCTAGTCGCAGAAATATTGGAAGGTATACGAATAAAAAGGAATTTGGCAGGTGATTGATGATTTATTTTGTAAGGCAGCCCTTCATTCGCCTTATGAATTCCGTTTCCCTTGCGTACGGAATAACCAAACGGTATTTAGCCCGGGTCATGGCCACGTAGATGAGATTCCTCAGATACGCCCGCATGGATTCGGTGGGCTGGATTCGATCCACACCTATTAAATAAACGAGATCAAAATCAAGGCCTTTGGAGCTGTGAACACTTATGAGTGATACACGATCAGTGGTTACGTCATACATCTCTTTGGCCCTCACATCCTGCGACACCCATGTGGTGGGAATACCGAAAGCTTCCAGTTTCTTGTGGACCCGCATAGGCAATGCCCTGTTGTCATATGCGAACCGATCCATACCATAAACCTTGTCATCATAGATGACGGCCACCTCTGATCTCTTGTACTCCCCTTGGCCCAGGTATTTAGAAAGATCTTCAATAAGGAAGTCTTCTACCCTGTCATAATCCACAAACTGATACAATTCTGGTAGGTCTCCATGCAAGGCATGATCATCTGGGAGAAGGGCGAGTTGCTTCTCAAGTTTTTCTGTTTCGCCAATAAACCGCTGGGTGAAATCAAAGATTTCGGTTGTGT
>JASFEQ010000287.1:0-5939 GCA_050124735.1 Desulfobacteraceae bacterium
CCGGGCGGGGCTCGCGCCTGTCCTCTCCATCAAGGGGGGAGAATTTACCGTAGCCTCCTTTAGTTGCTCCTAATGACCAGGAAGGATTAGGATGCAGCCTTCCAGGGGAGGGCAAGGCCCCGGGCGACGAGGAAGGATAATCCTTGATAATCGTTCGAGATTGTTTTAAAAATTCAGGAACTGCTCTCCTTAAGCGAAGCAGATAGTTCGCCACCATTATGAATTAGAAAATAGAGAGGAAGGAGGTTAAGTCCATATGAAGGTGAAAACATTTGCATGCCCCATAAAGATCTTTAAGGCAAAGGGAGAATTGGATGAACTGGATAAAATGGTCAATCAGTTCATAGAGGATAACAAGGTTAAGAAGATTATCTCAGTCAGTGATGCCTGCACCACGGATGACAGTGGCACTACAATCGGTGTCATCAGAGTTGTCGCGTATGAGTAGGAAGATTGCACGCTGTACGAACTTAGCTTTAATCTATACGGGAACAGACTATATTTGTCTTTCAACCGAGAGCTTTGCTGGAGTATTGGAGTTATGGCCAGACCTGGCGCGATGCGAGTTTGAGGAGCAGTTAAATGTCTGGTACAAGAAAGTAAAGCCTTTTGAAGCCTGGGGCTCAAAACCCCGGCCTGAGCCAGGGAGTAATGGAGTAATGGAATGTTTTAGCAGTTTAAGAGCAGCTCAATATGATTTAGAGGCCCTCTTCTTTCCACTACTCCAGTACTCCAAAACTCCAAAACTCCGGACAAATCTTCTTTGACAAGAAGGATTGCCGCTGCAACCCCAAAGCGGATCTTAGTCGTCGACCCTGTTTCAAGAGGATTTCCACTTCATGCCTGCAAATCTGCCACCCCAATACTTTGACGCGGAAAAGCGTTTTAGAGAAGCAAGAACCCCCGAAGGGAAGGTGGAGGCCCTGGAGGAGATGTTGACCATTATGCCCAAGCACAAGGGCACAGATAAACTCCGGGCCGATGTCCGTCGCAAAATTTCCAAATTCAAGACCCAATCTCAGCAAAAAAAGGGCATTTCAAGGCATGAGTCCGCTTATTCCATTGACAAGGAAGGGGCGGCACAGATTGTGGTCATTGGTCCCGCAAATGTGGGGAAATCATCACTTATCGCCACTTTGACCAACGCCACCCCGGAGGTGGCTGATTTCCCCCACTCAACCTGGAAACCGACCCCTGGGATGGTCCCCTACGAAAACATCCAGTTTCAATTGGTGGATACACCGCCCCTATCTCAGGATCATATGGAGCCGGGGCTAGCGGACCTGATCCGACGTGCCGATATCTTAATTATCCTTCTGGATCTCCGTGGGGATGCCCTCGAACAACTTGAAATGACCCTTTCCCTGCTCCGAGAATTGCGGGTTTTCCCTGAGGGTGAGTCCATTCCTGAAGATCTGAAAAAACCCCCCTTTATCAAGAAAGTGCTCGTTGTGGTCAACAAAATGGATCAAGAAGAGGACGAAGAAGACTACGAAGTCTTTTTAGAGCTTTCAGAAACGAGTCTCCCCTCCTTGGGGATCTCCACCCATACAAAGCGCAACCTGCCAGCCTTTATTGAAAGGATCTTCGAGCTCTCTGATATTATACGCGCCTATACCAAGGCCCCTGGAAAAGAACCGGATCTGAGTGCGCCTTTCGTCGTTCCCAGGGGTAGCACCTTGGAAGATTTGGCCGCAAAGATACACAAAGACTTCCAGCAAAAATTGAAGTTTGCCAGAATATGGGGCAAAGAGGTCTACGATGGCCAGATGGTACAACGAGATTACGTGCTTCAAGACGGAGACGTGGTGGAAATGCATATTTAAGAGAAGGCGTGGAGTATTGGAGTATCCGCCTTCGCCAAGGCTACGGCGGGACAGGATGGAGTAGTGGAGTGGTGCCCCAGCATGTTAGGGCGAGATTGCTTCGTTGCCTCCGGCTCCTCGCAATGACATCATAATAGCGTCAATTATTATCTTGAAAGATTTCAACAAAAAAATCCGCAGAGTACTCTTTATGCCAATCAAGTGGCCATATCTGATTTCTTTGATCCTCATTCTGGGGATCGCTTTTTACGTCTTTTACCCAAAGATTGAGAACTTCTTTATCTTCTTTCCTCAAAGCGCTTTTGACTTCACGCCTGAGGGTATGCAATTGAACCATGAAGAAGTCTATTTCCACACCGAGGATGGAAAGAAACTCCACGGCTGGTTTTTCCCTCTGGATGGAGCATTCCCAGTCATTCTTTTCTGCCATGGAAATGCAGGAAATATATCCCACCGGCTTTTTAACGTGGAATGGCTCTTGAAGCACAAGCTTCAAGTCTTTATTTTCGACTATCGAGGATATGGCAAGAGTTCCGGAAGGCCTTCTGAAAAGGGACTATACACAGATGGCCTGGCAGCCTATGACTATCTGATCAAAGAAAGGCATATTCTCCCTGACCAGATCATCATCTTTGGGCGTTCTCTTGGCGCTGCCGTTGCCATAGAGGTGGCCTTGCAGAAAAAGATCAGGTCCATCATTATTGAAAGCGCCTTTACCTCCACGAAGGACATGGCAAGGGCCATATGGCTATTCCGCCCCTTGTCCTACTTTTTGCCGGCTCACTACAATAACCAGAAGAAGATCACCGATCTTGATGTTCCGAAGCTTTTCATACATGGTGAAAGAGATGAGATCGTACCCTTTTCCTTGGGCCAAAGGTTATTCGAAAGTGCCAAAGCCCCCAAATATTTTTTTGCTTTAAAGAGAGCCGGTCATAATGATACGTTTGAGGTGGCTGGAGAGAAATACTTTCGAACCATAGCCACTTTCGCTGAGGATAGAAAGATCTGAGGCCACAATCTCATAGGACAAAATTCTAAAGGTTAATGTGCAAAAGGGTTTAATTAAGATGAAAACGAAAAGAATTACGAAACATCCCATCCTTGAGATTCCCAAGAGAAAAGAAGTGGAATTCACCTGGAACGGCGAGACGTTGAACGGATATGAGGGAGAGACAATCGCCTCTGCACTCATCGCCAATGATATCCACGTCTTCGGGCACCATGCCAAAGACAACAGCCCCCAGGGCATGTTCTGTGCCAATGGCCAATGTTCTCAATGTCTGGTCATGGCCAATGGACTCTCCGTGCAATCATGTATGACGCCCCTGAAAGCGGGTATGGTTGTGGAGAGCTTGGAAGGGCTTCCCACTCTCCCTGAAGACGACACAGTGCCCCCGCTGAGAGAGGCACCTATCAGGGAGGTGGAGGTCCTCGTCATAGGCGGAGGTCCGGCCGGTTTGTCTGCTGCAATAGAACTTGGAAAACTGAGGGTAGACACCCTCATTGTGGATGACAAGGGCGGTTTGGGAGGAAAATTATTGCTTCAAACACACAAGTTTTTTGGCTCTGTGGAGGATTCCTATGCAGGCACTCGCGGCTTTGAAATCGCGCAGATTTTAGAAGAAAACATAAGGAAACTAGATTCTATTGAGATTTGGTTGAATACCATAGCAGTTGGGATATTTTCCGATGGTATCGTCGGCCTCGTGAAAGGGAAAATGTACAGAAAGATAAGGCCATTGAAAATCCTGGTGGCGACGGGCGCCAGAGAAAAGATGTTATCCTTCCCAGGAAACACCTTGCCGGGCATTTACGGTGCAGGCGCCTTCCAGACCCTCGTTAACCGAGACCTGGTCCAATCCTCTGACAGGGTCCTCATCGTCGGTGGGGGAAACGTGGGTCTTATCGCAGGCTATCATGCGATTCAGGCCGGGATTGACGTGGTCGCCCTGATTGAGGCCCTGCCCCATGTGGGCGGCTACAAAGTGCATGCAGACAAGCTCCAGAGGCTGGGCGTGCCCATATACACCGGCCACACCGTGGTCTCGGCCATGGGTAAGGACCGGGTGGAATCGGTTACCATTGCCCAACTGGACAAGGATTGGAACGTGATCCCCGGTACGCACAAGACCTTTCATGTGGACACGGTGCTAATCGCTGTCGGATTGGCAGAGGTCAATGAGTTCTACTATAAGGCAAAAGAATGGGGGATGGACGTATACGCTGCGGGTGACGCCCAGGAAATAGCAGAGGCCTCTTCCGCCATGTTTACGGGAAAGATGACGGGACTTAAGATCGCCGGTTCCTTGGGCCTTTACAAAGGGGAGATCCCCGAGGAATGGGAAGAGAAGGAGACCATTCTCAAGTCCAAGCCGGGCCCTTTGATGCAGACTAAGAAGCCAAGGGAAGAAGAGGGTATCATGCCCATTTTCCATTGCCGTCAAGAGGTTCCCTGCAACCCTTGTGTCACGGCCTGCCCTGAAGGTGCTATCAAGACAGAGAGGGACGAGATCACGGGTCTCCCTTACATTATCGATGTGAGTATGTGTAAGGGATGCCTGAACTGCGTCTTCGTTTGTCCCGGCCTAGCCACCACCCTTGTCGACTTTCGTAAGGACGAGAAACAACCGATTGTTACCCTACCCTACGAAATATGGCGTGAGAAGGTGGAGGTGGGGGAGAAGGTGGCCATAACAGATGTGGATGGGGCCATACTTGGGTATTATCCTGTTGAGAAAGTGCTTTCAAGTCAGAAGAA
The DNA here is from genome assembly GCA_050124735.1 of Desulfobacteraceae bacterium. GTDB lineage: Bacteria > Desulfobacterota > DSM-4660 > Desulfatiglandales > HGW-15 > JASFEQ01. Next base: position 4,588 of record JASFEQ010000287.1, read on the forward strand.
ATACCCGGGCACACTTCTGGTGCAGGTCAAGGTCGAGAAGGAGGTGGCCAAGGAGGCTGCGGGCATCTGGGTTCAGGAGGAGCAGATGGAGCCCTCCTTGATCTATGAGAAAGAACTACCGCCTGATGAGGCGATCATCTGTCGCTGCGAAAGAATAACAGCTGGGGAAGTCAGGGCAGCCATAAGGGAGGGCTTGAGGGATATAAACCAACTGAAGGCCATAACAAGGGCCGGCATGGGGGCTTGTGGCGCAAAGACCTGTAAGCCCATGATCTGGCGTCTTTTCGAGGAGGAAGGGATTGATCTGGGCGAGGTCACAGACAGAACCGATCGACCCCTTTACGTGGAAGTCCCATTGGGCATCTTAGCCGGAGTGCGTGAAGGTGATTACGATGAATAATTCTGAAGTGATCATAGTGGGCGCAGGATCTATTGGTGTTCCCATCGCCATGGCCCTCGCCGAGATAGGGGTCAAGACACTGGTCGTAGACAAGAATCCCTCACCAGGTCAGGGCGAGAACAAAAGAGCCATTGGCGGCATTAGGGCTACCCATTCAGACCCTGCCAAAATCCTGACCTGCATCAGGTCGCTTGAGATATTCTCCACGTGGGAAGAGAGACACGGCGACAACATCGAGTGGCTCAAAGGGGGTTACACATTCCCGGTCTACAGAGAAATTGATGAAAAGGCCCTGAAAGGCATACTCCCCATACAAAAGGAGTACGGCCTAAACATAGACTTCGTTGCTCCGGAAAAAATAGAGGAGGTGGTTCCTGGAATAAATCCGGACGGCTTAATCGGCGGTACCGTCTCTCCAGATGACGGTTCAGCTTCGCCTCTCCGAGCGGTTAATGCCTTCTACAGAAGGGCGCTCGAAATGGGCGTTCAGTTCCGTTTCAAGACAGCGGTGAGCAGAATCATGGTGGAAAATGGTAAGGTGGAAGGTGTGGCTACCGACGAGGGTGAGGTGCGTGCCCCCGTTGTTGTGGATGCGGCTGGTCCCTTCTCGAGGGAACTGTCTAAGACAGCTGGCACAGATGTCCCTGTCACCCCTGACTCCCACGAAGGCGCCATTACAGAGCCTGTCAAGCCGTTCTTTACCTGCATGGTGGTAGACTTGAGGCCAGGCCCGGATTCCAAGAACTACTATTTCTACCAGAACAATCTGGGGCAGGTGGTCTTCTGCATCACCCCAGACCCGGTCATTGAGGGGACTGATAAGAGGGAAACTTCCACTTTCTTGTCCCAGGTGGGCGCCCGGATGGTCACGCTTCTCCCCAGACTCAAAAACCTGAGGGTGAGGAGAATGTGGCGAGGCCTTTATCCCATGTCCCCAGACGGATCCCCTCTG
>JASFEQ010000288.1:0-5923 GCA_050124735.1 Desulfobacteraceae bacterium
TGTCCGACCTTAGGACTTTGTAGCCTTTAAGTTTTGCAATGACCTCTGTGGTTTCCGTCTTGTAGGATGCAGGGAGACCGCAAGCAATAAGGACTGTTTCAGAATCTAGTTCATTTTTCATAAAATCTAAAAAAGGCTCTCGCATTTTTTGCTCCTCACGTGAACTTCTAAGATCATAGCGCAACTTCCGCCTCTTGTATAGTGCAGACATCCACTCAAAGTGGTGGCTAGATTGCCGACCCTAAAAGGGTCTCTGGGTATCTCTCGCAGACCCGCCTGCCCGCGCCTGAAGCGCAGCTGATGGCGGGCAGGGCTCTCAGAAGCGCAGAGAGTTTAATTAGACAGGATTGACAGGATTTCTTTGAAAATCAACTGAAGGATGGCTTAAGCGCCCCGTGAAACGGGGTCTCCCAATGTTATCACATTGGGAAATATGGAGACGTGAATGACAAGAAATAAGCCAGCTTATTTCTTGCTATACGGTTCTCCATATAGCTGCAAGCAATCCTTTGTGTCCGTGTAAGTCTGCGTGAGCCTGTGGCTAAAAATTCTTGGAGTGTTCTACTAGAAAGGGAGTGGTCTCAAAATGGCAGGCTCTTTCAAATGACTATTCGATATAAGAGCGCGCGAGCTTGAAATACTGTGAGGCTGTTTGAGCAGCCCTCTTTTTCTCATTGACTCCGATATGCTCGTCATCTAGCTGAAAACTGTTTACCTTTCCGCGAACATAGGCACGATAGACCTTATAAAAACTGAGCAGCGTATCCATCCCCGTATCCCCTGTCTCTTGCCCATAGAACCCCCACAACTGGTGGGCAAAATCCTTGCCGCCATGATATTCCAGGTCCATAAGGAGAAAGGCTATGTCCACCAGCGTGTCACCGTAACGGAACCGATCATTGAATTCAATGCAGTCGATAATGGCAAGCTTCTCTGTGAGGCAAACATGTTCCATATGGAGATCTCCATGACCGTCCCGTATCTTTTCCGAGGTTATTCGCTCCTGGAAAAGGTCCCCCTGTTGCCCGTAGAAATCGTCTGTCCAGTTACGAAGGGTCTGGAAATCCTCCGAAGCGATGGTCGTATCCACATACTTTTGGGTCTGCTCGAAGTTTTCATCCGTGTTAATTCTAAACACTTCCGGTTTACCAAATTTGTCGATCTCAGGGGAGCGCTCAGCATTTAGATGGAATTTGGCGAGAACACGGGCGATCTGTCTGAGATGCCCTTCGCCCAGTTCACCGCGGCTGAATAAGGACTTCATCAGCAGGTCTTCTGGGATCTTCTTCATCTTGACCGCATATTCCACGATCTCCCCCCCCTCTTGCCCCATTCTGAAAGATTTGCCGTCATAGGTGATCGGTAAAACGCCCATATATGTGTCCTGAGCCAATCGCTGGTTGAGTCTCACCTCCTGTTCACAATAGTGTTTTCTCTTCTCCAGGGTTGTGAAGTCCAAGAATCCGAAATCCACCGGCTTCTTGACCTTATAGACAAATTCGTCTCCCACAAACACCATGGAGATATGGGTTTGAATAAGGGATACACTACCCGTCTTATCTGGGAGGGAGCGCGGATCCAACAGATCCTGAATCATGGAAGGCTTATCTGTCATTTGTCAAAAGAAACTCGTCTTTGCGAGCGCCTATTCCAAATCAAATTGCTCCGCCACATAGGATGGCACCGCCACAGTGCCCAGGACTAGGGGTTGTTGATGGCAATCAGATCCGCCCGTGAGCATCAATCCCTCACTTTGGGCAAACGCCAGGTATGACTGCACGGTTTCCGGGTCATGCCTGGGATGCCAACACTCGATACCGTCAATGTGGGGCAGCATACTTTCTCTGATGACTTTCTGTTGCTCATCCAGTGAAGTGGTGAATGAAACAAGGGAAGTCCCGTTCGGGTCATTGGGATGGGCGAGCATCAACTTCCCGCCCGCCCCCTTCACGAGACGGGAGGCCTGGGAAAGGGAAAGGGGCATTTTGGGGACGTTGCATTTAACCAGATATCGATCAAAGGCCTCTTGTTTATTCCTCACAATACCTTTTTTTACCATATAGTTTGCTATGTGGGGTCGGCCAAATGCTCCGTCCACGGAGTTCCGAATCTCTTCCAGGTCCTCATGCGTGAATTCCTCCAAATCCTCATCCAAAAGCGCCTGGTTGATCTTTTCAAGAATCTGCTCCGCTCTCATTCTTCGATAGGCTCTCAATTCAGATAACTTCTCTACCAGAGGCAGGTAATGGATGTCATACTGATAGGCGAGGAAATCAAGGGATATGGGTTTGCCATTCCGATAATCAGGATGGGAAAAATTGACGTTCAGCTCTAGCCCATAAACATAACGGATCTGGTATTGGTCGGCCAGGATCTTTGCAGGTTCCTGGCAGTCCATGGAGTCATGATCCGTAATGGAGATGATATCAACGTGTCTGCGGTTCGCCTCTTCAAATATCTCCTCCAAGGTCATTCGACCGTCTGAACAGTCTCTAGAATGTATGTGAAGATCAATTTTCATATTCGGTGACGAGTCTTACCCCCATATCTAAGGCCTTGTAATTTATTTCCAATTTGGATGTCTCGAACACCTTTTTTAGGACGCCCCTGAAATCTTTGATCTCAAGAGGGAAAAGTGAAAGTCCACACAGGGCCCCTAACATGATCATATTAAGGAGGATGGGATCACCCAATTCTACAGCCATCTCGGTCGCATCGCGCCAGTAAAGCTGCCCCCCTGTTTCGGCGATGATAGACCTGATTTTCTCAGGATCAGGATACTCCACATCTCCGGAAATGACATTCAGGGGATAAATGGGCCTGGAGTTCACAATAAAAACAGTCTCCTCGTTCCCATATTCCAGCAGGATTCTTAGGGTCTCAAGGGGTTCGAGGCCAATGATGCAATGGGCCATGTTTGGGGGAATGAGGGGACCGTAATTTCTCTCCTTGGAGAGGCGTATATGACTCATGACCGGACCGCCCCGTTGGGAGACACCAAAGGTTTCCCCGATGCTCACCCTGAATTCCCGTTCTACGGCCGCCCTGCCCACGATCTGCGAGGCGAACACGTTTCCTTGACCACCCACACCGGCTATGATGAGATTATGAGGCATAGGAGCTTCTCCAAATTCAAAATGACAAATTCCAAATGACAAAAGGAAGAATCATTCATCTTTGCGTGCTCTGCGTCTTGGCGATGAAAATCTTCTTTAGATTCTTGCCTCCATCCTGATGGCCTTCTGCGGACAAATTTCTGTACAGATACCGCAGCCCACGCATATAACGTCATCGATCCTCGCTTTACCTTTTTCCTTATCCCATATCAGACCAGGGCATCGAAAAATACGGGTGCAATAGCGCCCGCACCCACATTGCTCTCCCAGGCATTTGTCCGGGTCAACTTCCATCAGGTATGGAAAGCCTTCCTCCCTCTTCTGGACGAGGGCACACTTACGCCGCAAGACCAGGACCCGGGGGCCATCCATTTTCATCAACCTGTAGAGGGTCTTCGCCGTATCGCGCATGTGATAGGGATCTGCCGTCTCCACATGCACCTTGAGAGATCCGCATAATGCCTCCACATCCACGGGTTCTGTTGCCGTTTCCATGGCCGTGGTCCCGGTTCCCGGATGAGGTTGAAAGCCCGTCATGGCTGTGGCGCTGTTATCGAGGATCAGTAACAGGATATCTGATTCGTTGAATTTGGCATTGATAAGCGCCGGTATGCCTGCGTGGAAGAATGTGGAATCCCCGCATACGGTGATCACGGGCTGCTCAAAACCAAATTGTTCCAGTTTGCCATACCCAGAGGCGAGTCCCACGCCCGATCCCATGGCATGCACTGACTTGACCTGACTAAAACCGGTGGGAAATGCGCCCATGGCATAACACCCAATATCGCCCGAAACAAATCCTTCCTTTCCATCCCAAGCGAGGGCCGTCTTGATGGCATAGTAGGATCCACGGTGCGGGCACCCCGCACAAAACCCCAAATCCCTGGGCGGGATCAGGTCCTCTGTCTTTGAGATGACATGGTCTCTGTATCTCTTGCTTTCCCAATCAAGATCAAACAGCTTCCCGAGGACCCCCATGACGACCCCCGGAGACTGCTCACCGTAATCAGGCACATGCCCTGAGAACTTTCCTATGAACGCCTTTGCACCGATTTCTTTGCCCATATCCGCGGCTAGGGACTTCACATTGTCTTCCAGGAAAGGATCCACCTCCTCCACAAAGAGGATCCGGTCACACATCTGAAGGTGTTTTTTGAGCAACCTCTTGGGTAAGGGCCACGTGGTTCCCAATTTCAGTAGGCCGACTCTGTCTGAGAGGTTCAAGGTGTCTAGAGCTTCCCTCGCATACGTCCATGCGCATCCAGAGGAGATAACCAAAAGTTCTGGGTTGGGGGGTCCCTCATATTGATTAAAGGGCGAATCTTCAAACATCTCCTCTGTCTGGTCCAGCTTTTGGTGTCTCTGGATATGCTTGTCAATGATGGGAAAGTTGTGAAACGGGACATTCAGATCAAAGTGGGGCATTTGTTTGAAATCGGGCAAATTACCCAGCACCACATCGGACCGCGTATGAGATAGACGGGAGACACTCCTGAGCATTACGATCTGCTTTATCTTTTCAGAGAGCTCCAGGGCCCATTTGGTCATCTCCAGGGCCTCTTGGGGCGTGGCCGGTTCGAGTAAAGGAACTTCGGCCAATCTGGCGAATACCCTCGAATCCTCCTCGTTTGTACTGGAGATACCTGAAGGATCGTCACAGCTTATGAGGATAATTCCCCCTCTGGTCCCTGAAAGGGTGAGATTTGTGAGAAAGTCAGAGGCCACATTGACCCCGTTCTGCTTCATGCTGACCAGGGCCCTGCATCCAGCAAAGGATGCTGCAGTGGCCGCTTCAAGGGCAACCTTCTCATTCACAGACCATTCCACGTAGATGGGGAGATCCTTGGAGGCCTCTGCAAGAGTCTCGATGATCTCTGAGGAGGGGTTCCCCGGATAGCCCGCACAAAATACGGCTCCCCCCTCAAGGCCTCCTCTGGCAATTGCCTCGTTCCCCTGAAGGAGCACCCGAGATCCGCCCGTTCGTTGAGAAATCTTGGTCATGCGCTTTTCCGCCTTCTCTCCTTTTTGGCTGAATTCCCTCTTTTTCTCTTGTTCGTGGATGCCTCTATAAGATGCGCCAGATTCTCTTCCGGCAATTCACGTATTTCAAGGTGACCTGCTTTCACGTAGCCGCTGAGCAACTGGGCACCGCGTTCGCTTCGAACCACCACGGTATTCCACCCTTCCATCCCCTCTACCGTTCCTACCGAGATATCGGCCCATTCTGCCGTCATATCCTGACACAAGGTGCAACCTTCCTGAATCGATGGACGTAGTTCATCGAGGGGAAAGGTCTGCCAGCCCTGCTCGGTCTGAACCTGAAAAATTTGGGCAGGTGGTGGAGGAATATCATATTTCTGAATGGGACCACCTATGCCCATCGTCTTCAAATAATTATGGAGTTTTCGATAATCCAGTGCCCACGTACAGAAAAGGCCTATTTTGAGGCTCACCCGGCCATCCCTCTCCTCACCATCCGGATTCATGCGTCTCATTCGAGCCAACGCCTCCATTTGGCAGGGGAGTCCCACAACAGCCAGTCTTTCTCCGTCATCTTTGATCGCCCTGTTGAATGCGGCCAATCCAGCAGCAGCGGTATACCTGGAACCAGCGCACTTCAGAATATCCGCCCTGTTCTTCGCTATAACACCACCGGGGGAAATTTCATTACCCTTGTCCGTCAGGATAGTTGCCCGTATGAGACGTTCCTCAAGGGCATATATGAGAAAGGAGGAAACAAACCCGCCGTACTGGGCCTTTCCTCTTATCCCTTCATCTTTTGCGCGGGCGATGAAGATCTCTCTGAG
>JASFEQ010000289.1:0-5922 GCA_050124735.1 Desulfobacteraceae bacterium
CCCTGGATAAGTTCTACTATATCTCGACCACTCAAAACAAAAAGGTGTTTCAGTTAAAAAAATACCAATAGTCAAAAATTTCGCTCTTTCATCCCTCCTTTCTATTCATGACTCTCATCTCTCTCAACTTGGCGTATTTTAGGAAGGACCCCCCCGCATTCGTGGTAGAGATGACGAGGCCATCAAAGCCATCGAGAACTCCCAATTCCAGAAGATAGGTCCTGAAAAACATCCACAGCCCATGAAGAATGGGCGTGACGGCATTCACCTCGGCATCTTTCTCAAACAGTTCTTTTGAAGCGAGGGTGGAGTAGTTCTCCATCTTGGCCAGAAGTTCAGAATAATTTCTGAAGCTGATGTGTTCGATAACAGCATCAAGTTCTTTCACGCCCCCCTGAGTGACCCATTTTTCGTGAACCGGTCTGCCATCAAAACCCCCCAACTTCTTGTTCACAAGACGCACAATGCGATCAGGCCACCAGCCGCAGTGCTTGATCCATCTGCCATGCAGGTAATTTTTGCGTCTGAAGCCATAGGCGGAGATTGTAAAATCATTTTTGGCCAGCTCTCGCATGATGGCTCGGGCTGTCTCTTGAGGGATTCTTTCATCGGCGTCGAGGATCAAAACCCAGTCATGAAGACATTGATCAACGGCATACTGTTTCTGCCCAGAGTAACCTCTCCACCCCTCAATGAGCACCCTAGCTCCGAAAGATTTGGCCAACGTCACCGTGCCATCCGTACTGCCTGAATCCACTACCAGCACTTCGTCTGCAAACGTGACGCTTTTAAGACAATCAGGAAGCCTTTCTTCCTCATTTTTCGTAATGATGGCAACAGAGAGCGGGGTCTTTTTCTGCGCTTCCTCTTTCATAAAACTTCAAATACCACGAAAGTTCTGGTTTGTAAAAACCGGGATTTTACGTGAAGACCCTCATCATAAGAGGGATGGCCACAAAGGTTCCCAGCGAACTCCCCAGGTTCGTAAATACCACCACAAGCAAAATCCGGGTGATTTTATTCTTCCAGAATCCTTTCAGCGTCGAGATATCTTCAGGCAGGTTTTCAAAATCTCTCACTTTCGGTTTGCCCAAAAAGGCCTCGACCAGGCCGGAAACCCAGCCTGCAGCAATCATGGGATTGAGGGATGTCATGGGAGAGGCAACAACCGCGGATAGGACCGTCAATGGATGGGCCAGGGCAATGGCAGCTCCAAGACCCGCCAGCACAGCATTAGCCAGAATCCACCACTTAATCATGTGGGCGCCCCCGCTGGTTCCAGCCACGAAAAAACCGAAAATGATAATCCCCAATATGAGCACTGGAATACCCCACTTGAACACGCGGGACAGCTGGCCTCTGGGAGGGATTTGCTCCAGCGCAGCCACATCTACTGGCTTCTTCCAAAACGCCTGAATCCCGGGAACATGTCCGGCCCCGACCACGGCCACAATCTTCCCGCCTGGTGCCGTTCTGATCTTATGGGCAAGATACTGGTCTCTTTCATCGATCAAGATGCGTTTAATTTCCGGGAAAGATTCCCCAATTTCTGAGAGGAGCGTCTCGAGAACATCCTTCCTTTTTATCTTCTCTATATCTTCCTCCTGGATGGCGTCTATCTGCCCTGCGGAAGTAATGAGCTGTGCTAGCAGCTTTATCTTTCTCCAAAAACCCATGATGCGCCACGTCCTGGACAGGGTGGTACGAATATCCCTGTCCGCCAAGTGAACATAGGCCCCAATGGCCTCTGCTGATGCAATGGCTCGCAAGACCTCTTCTCCAGGTCTTATCCCCAATTTCTTTCCGATTTTCTTCTGGAAGTAGGCGAGCATGAGATTGGAGAGGAGCAAGAAAGCCTTCTTCTCTTTGATAACCTTGAGAAGATCCGTATTTTGCCATTTTTTCTTCTTCGTAAGCGATTCAAATCTGGACTGACAGAGTTCAATACAGACCGTCTCGGGTTTCTCTTCTTCAATGACCTGCGCAACAAGCTCAGCGCTCTCCACGGATACGTGGGCTGTCCCGACAAGAGTGATTTCCTTATCTTCGAAATTCAACCGGTGCCTGTGTGTATTATTCATCGTGTGTAACATTTTAGGCCTTTGAAACGGTCGAGAAAAAACGAAACCCGCTTGCTGGGCTGAGCGGGGTTCTCTGAAGGGGCCAAAAACCATGCATCCCCAGCATAGTTTCTTCCTAGGGCTCCCTTGCCTTGACGCCTGCGCACACAGGCCCTGTAAGTACAAACCAAACGAAGTTCAATGTTTACAGAACGTGGCCCTCAGAGCTAGCTGGCTTTGTGCGCCGTAGTTAAGGGCAGGATACAAATTTTTTGGCCCTTCCAGAGAATGCCGCTTAGCCCATGCGTTCTTCAAACCTCTAAAGTATCGCCGCCATGAGTTTTTCATTTTGGCCATTTCCGTGATTCAGCGCAACTCAATTTCAGTGTACGGAAGGCCCATGCCCTTTGCCAGATCCTTAAGATCCTGCTCGAGGGTGATCTGTGTCCCATCTTTTCTTCTCACACTGCTCCTCTTATCCGCTACGACAAAGACCTGGAGCTTTTCCGGCCTGAGGAGTTTTCCTGCCAGAGCCCTCAGTTCCTCCGCCGAGGCGCTCATATAAGCATCCTGGATCCGTTCCAAGGTGTCCAGCGGCTCATTGCGCATATAATAACGGCCATAAACCTCTACCAGTTCAGCCGGCGTGTCAACATTGAAGACAAAACTGTTCAGGACATCAAGCCGTTTCAACTCCAAATCTTTGCGGGGAACGTGTTCCCGGAGCCCCTTCATGATTTTCACCGTCTCCTGAATCGCCCGGCCTGTTCTGTCACTTTTGCAGCCAATGTATCCAACAAGCATGCCCGCCTTCCACCTGTACGTCTGATAAAACCACGCAGCATAGACAAACCCCAAATCGTCTCGCAAGCGGGTGTACAACAGGGAATCATTTCCGCCAAAGACATTCATGAGGAGACTCACTTTCCAGTAATCTGGATCTGTACGCTTTACACTGCTGAGAAGGAAAGCCACCTGAGATTGAACCTGGCCAGGCTTATGGACCAAGGCCAAGATGGGAGGGGTCTCGGGCGGATCATCCAGTTCCCTCACGGGTGCTCTTTTCTCAGGGAGTGCCTGGAAGAGTCGCTTTAACCCTTCTGTGGCCCTGCCCTTTTCGATGTCGCCTGAAATGGCCACAACCATATTTGAGGGCACGAAATACGCCTGAATGAACCCCTTTAAATCATCTGGTGTGATGGTTGGGATCGTCTTCAGACCTTGGAGTGGATCGCGACCGTAGGGATGTCCCCTAAAATGCCAGATCTTGGCTTCGCGGCTGCTGACGGTCTGTGCGTCGCCGCCCTGACGCCTCAGTCCGATCAATGCCTGCTGCTTGACCACCTCAACCACCCGGGGATCGAACCTGGGACGCATTAGGACTTCCTCCAGCAAGGCCACTCCCTTCTCCCAGTCATCTTTCATTACCGAAAGGCTTACAATCGCCTCCTCTGCGTGGACTGAAACGGAGAGTTGGATCGCGTTTTCGTCCAAAGCCAGTGCCAATTCAGCTGGCGAGTATTTCTCGGTCCCACCCCGGATAAGGGAACCACCTAACACATGGGTCAAGCCGGTTTTTGCATCTCCCACATCAACTGCCCCCGCCTTCACAAGAAGGGTCAAATCAATCAAAGGGAGCTCCCGGTCGGGCAAATAGAATAGGGTCGCCCCCTCAACTTGGGCAGTTTCCGCTTTTGGGTATTTGATCTTTTCAGGGTGACGTTCGAAGGAGAGAGGATGCTCCCAGCCGAGAGGCGTAGGATAGATTGAGTGGTTGACAAGCGCTCTGGGCCTGAACATCTTGGCTGCGGCCGCTCCACTTACAGCCCTTTGTTCGGTGTATGCTTCAGGAGGACGCTCGGGCCTGTCACCAGGGATGATATAGACGCTGTTCTGGTTTCTCATCTGGACAAATTTGTTCGCCACGCGCCTGATCTCCTCCGGCGTGACTTCTGCTATTTTGTCCAGATAAGTCTTCAGATAGTACCATCCCACCTGGACTTCTAAAGTGGCCAGGGTGCCTGCTAACTGCTCATTGCTACGCATTCTGTCCAAAAAATCTCGCTGGTTCAGTTTCTTGATCCGTTGGAGTTCCCGATGGGAAACCAATTCAGTTTTAAGTCTTTCAACTTCACCAAGAAGAATCCTTTGCACCTCTTTGCAGGCCTTCAGGTAGGCCTGCCGCTTCTCTTCATCGCTAAGTGCTTTCTCCTTCAGTTCCTCTGGTTCATTGGGGGAACCTCCCAGAATGAGCATACCACCGTAGCGGTTGTCCGGGTTATAGGCCCATGCCTCAACCGCAAGTCCCTTGTTGACGATGTTCTGGATCATACGGGCGCTACGACCCTGGCTTAAGATCATGGTCATCGCGTCCAATGCGTAGAAATCCTCTGTTCCCATATGGGCAGTATGGAATCCAATCCTGACAAGGGGTGTCCGGGCCCCCTTCAAGAAACGGACGCTCTGACGCGGACCTTTTTGAAGAGGTTCCCTTGTAACCTCTTCAGGTGCGCGGTTGCCTGCTGGATATCGCCCAAAATATATCTCTGCCAGACTCCTGGCCTGCTCCAGCGTCACATCGCCCACCAGCACACAGACCGCATTTGTGGGGTTGTAATATCTCTTGTGGAACGCGATGGCGTCCGTGGTATTATACTTCTCCATGTCAGGTTTCCAGCCGATGACCGGATTCCGGTAAGGATGAGCCATGTAGGCGGTGGCGTTCAAGTCGAGCCAGGCAGCACCGTTTGGGTTATTGATATACCGAAAGGCCCACTCCCGCTGCACCACCGCTTTTTCCACATAAAATTCACGCCAAGAGGGCTCAAACAACTGTTCACTGACCATTGAAAACCATTGCTCCACCATGTCTGACGGCACCGACATGACGTACTGGGTCTGGTCTTTACTCGTAAAAGCATTCACACCCACAGCGCCGTTCCTTCCCAGCTGCGATGAAAAGGCCTGGGGGACAAAGATCTTTTGCACCTCAAGCCTAAGCCACTCCATCTCTTTGAGTTTAGACCCGATCAGGGCCTGGTTGGGGTGACGTTTTCCCTCCTCTGCCAAGACCACCTGATAAGCGGCCTCAATCTGCTCCTGCAGTTCCTGGTCCTTTTTGAAATCTAAAGTGCCGAAGTTCTTCGTACCTTTGAACATCATGTGCTCGAGCAGATGCGCGATGCCCGTCTTGCCCGTCTCTTCAAGGGCGGAACCCGCGCGGATAGCAACCCGGCAGGCGACCTGCGGTGTTGTCGGGCGCTCCACGATCAAGAACTGCATGCCATTCTTGAGCTTGAACTCCTTCACATCCAGCCTGATCTTCGAGGCAGGATCCTCAGCGACACAGATACCTACACCAACTGCCAGAACAAGCCATCCGACAAAAATAGCCCTAAAGAGCCTCACGGTTCATTCCTCCCTATTCGTTTGATGTTATACCCCAACCTCCGTTCACAAAAGAGGGGCATCATTTCCCAACTACTTGATCCGATACATTGGCCACTCTAAATGCGCCTTTTTGCAACGAGGGCACCTACCAGGTCGCGTGAACCGCCTTCTTTGTTCAAAGACATATCCGCAGGCCAGGCACTGGAAAGGCAAAACGACGAGCTTCTTTTTCTGGGCGGCAAGGGAACGTGCAATATGAGGTAGATGTTCATAGACCTCCTTTTCTCGAATTCGGATCGTCTGGGAAAGTTCCCTGGCGCTCATTTCCTTTCCGCTCAAAAGCTCCATCATCTGCTGACGAATGGTCTGCAACTGATGTCTTTCCTCGCTTTCCTAGAGAATTCTCGAAAAGAACTGGCTTAGAATATTTTTAGGGGTTAACCCATTAAATGGCAGGGCCAACCCCTTTAAT
>JASFEQ010000290.1:0-5911 GCA_050124735.1 Desulfobacteraceae bacterium
GGTGGTATATCCTATGAACAAGGGAGAAAAAATGCCAGAGTTAGAGCTATTCGAAATAAAGGAGGAGGAAATGGACTTGTATGAAGCCATCGAAAAACGGAGAACCATTCGCAATTTTAAGAGTGGAGCCTCAGAAGAACAATTGCGGAAGATCATTTTGGCTGGGACCAAAGCGCCCTCTGCCGTTAACCGTCAACCCTGGGAATTTATTATTCTTAGAGATCAAGAAATCATCGATCAGCTTTCTGAGATTAAAAGACAACAGACCCGAAAGGCCCCCCCCAGAACCGCAAAAGGAGCAGACGCTGTTGAAAGCATTGCAAACGCCCAGAAAGAATCTTTCCGGAACGCTAGCATTGTTGCCGTCTGTAACATAGTAGAGTGGGAAAGAAGCGTATGGCTTTGTATCGAAAACATGTCCTTGGCGGCCCTTGCAGAAGGATTAGGAAGCGGGATTGTCCTTTACTGGGGTGAAGGAAAGAAAGAGGCTGGAAGAGTTCTTGGCCTTCCCGAAGGTTATGAGCTGACGGCCATATTGAAAATTGGGAAACCGGGAGAGGAGGGTTACCCCAGGGAAAAAAATCCTTATGCGCCGAGGCGCCCTGAATTCAGCTGGCTGCATATAGACAGATTTCATGAAGCGGGGACTTAGAGGGGAGAAGCTGCCCTTACCAGAAGTTCAACATTGCGAAGCCCTTCATTTCCATCTACTTCAGGTCTTCTCTGTTCCTTTATGGCAGCCACGAAATCAGTGATTTCTCCAACGAACGGGTTAGTGATACTATGCTTCAGCTCTCCCAAGTGAGTTCGCACGCTTCCTCCGCCATGTCTTCCAAGGGTTCCCTCAGCAACAGCGTATCCTTTACTGCCATAAACCTCGACTTTTGAGATGGAATCGAACAGGATGGAGGAGCAAAACTCGGCTGTGGCCCCTGACCTAAAACGGAAGGATACCAAAGCAGTTTCGTCGTGGGGTCCTTTCCAAAAATCTCGGCTACTCATACTTCTCAGAGATACAACCTCACCGCACTGCGGCACCATAATCCAGCGTATCATGTCAAGACAATGGGTCCCAAAAGCAGCGAGACTCCACCATCTGCCCACCTCAGATGAAGCACGCCAGTTATTCGCATCGGCTGATTGCGCTGTCCACAGCACTCGCATATGACGCAGTTGGCCAAACTCACCGGCGCGAATCGCCTCTAAGAGCTTCCGATGGCCGTTGTGCCAACGGAGATGATACCCCACACCTAACTGCACCTTAGCATCATGACATGCTTGTACCATGGCCTTGGCTTCTTCCACATCCGTTGCCATGGGCTTTTCCACAAGCACATGCTTGCCCGCGGAAGCAGCGGCTAGCGTTTGCTCAACATGCAGCTTATCCGGAGTTGCAATGATTATCGCGTCAAGTTCTGGGTCAGATAGTAGGGAGTTGAGTGTGGTGTGGACTGAATTCGGAGCTTGAGCTCCATGGCGGTCTGCGAATTCACGACCTTGTTCAACCTCGCGGCTCAAAACGCTCCAGAGCTGAGCATCCTCCACCTGGCCGAGAGCGGGAGCAAGCTGGTCATCGGCGATACTGCCGGTTCCAGCAATAGCAATATTAAAAGTCATCAATATCTCCCTCTCTCTGGCTAACTAAAATCAGACGCCCTGGGGATATCTTTTCTCAAAAAGCTAAAGGAGGATCGTCTCTAAACTAAGACTGGTCTTCAGGTCGACCTCCAGAATCTTCTTTTCATAATCCATAAAGAAAATCTCAAGACTGTACTTACCGCTGTTTTCTTCAAGATTATCAAACCTAAAATCACCAAAATTATCGGTGAGGACCTCGCTTACCTTCTCAGAGCCCCTCCTCAATGCCACCTTGGCCCCTTCAGCACAATCGGTGATGCCCCCTTCCTCATAGGCAACACTGCCTCCTATAAAACACCGGGTAAATCGATAGAGATTTCTGTAATACACCCGCGGATTTGTGTTGTATTGTGGATATAAGACTTGCAGATTCTCAGAGGCGACAGTCGCTTTCATGTGGCGAGTTTTAGTACGCACCACGCGTATGGCTCCGGTCGGGCATGCCTGCACACATCTGGGCTCTTTCCATCCATCATCCAAAAGATGGGCGCAAAAGGTGCATTTCTGGGGCACATTCTTCTCCTCATTCCACCAGATTGCATCATAAGGACACGCTTTGACAATGTCCTCTTGCCCCCTGGCCTTTTCAGGATCAATGATGACAATGCCATCATCTCTCTTGTATACAGCTCCATTTTTTGCTGCCTTGATACACGGGGCCACGTCACAATGCATGCACGGCCTCGGTAAATAGGCCACATCAATGATGGGATATTGTCCCCTCTCCTTACGCATGATATTCATCCACCTGTGACCATGGCGAGGCTGTGATATGGCGTACCCCGGCCAGTCGTTATCCACATGCTCATCCTTGCATGCAAGGAAACAATTGTTACAGTCTTCGCACTTTTCCACATCAATGATCAGATTCCATTTTGTCATTGTATACGCTCCTCACCATTCCACTTCTCTATCTGCACCAGGCATGAATTGGCGGCCATAGCGTGGGACTTCTTGATCATGGTTCGGCTCGGGGTCAATTGATTAATGCATCCACCGCGATCCCCTGAATACCCCGGCTCGCCTATGGGATCGTAGTTCCCGGAAGACTCATAGGAGTGTACGGTTCCCGTAGGCACCCTTTCAGTGACCTGAGCGGCGCAGATGACCGCGCCCCGGTCATTAAACACCTTGACCAGATCATTCTGTTTGATTCCCCGCTCCCCTGCATCCTTCGAGTTGATCCTCACGATCCAATAGTAATGGCCATCGACCAGCACTCGATGGTCTTTCACGTCGTTCATGAAACCGTCCTTTGCATCGTGCATGGTGTGGAAGCTGAACCTGGGATGCGGGGATATCAGTTGTAAGGGGTACTTTTCGTATAGCCCCTTCGTATGGTGGCCTTCCCAGGAAGGAATGTATTTCGTCATCGTCGGCCTTTCTAGGTCGTCCGGATCAAACCTCTCCAGGCTGGAACAGACAAACTCCAGTTTTCCTGATTGCGTCTGAAGCCCCATCCCAAACTTCTCTGTGTAGTCTGCGGGTACCGGAGCCAGCTCCGGCGTGTCTTTAGGCCTGCCCTCAGCAAACCATCTGAAGGAGACGGGTGCCCTTAACGCTTCTTTGGGGGCTGGGACCACGTAGTAGCCCTTCTCGAGGAATTTCTTCCATGAAATGACCTGAGGGAGATCCGTGGCATCAAAAAGCCGCTTGCACCAGTCGAATTCGGTCATGCCCTCGGAATAAGGCGCGGCGAGCCCCAGCTTTTTTGTGATTTCAAGGAAGATCTGGAAGTCTGACTTTGACTCCCCCAGGGGTTCAATGCACTTGTGCTGCATAACGGCGACGCGGTGGTTGCACTGGGTGAAGCAGTGTGCGATATACCCACCGCAATTGGCGAATTCGCTGATATCCCACCGCTCAAATGGGGTGCAAGCCGGCAACAAGATATCGGCAAACTTGGCCTCGCCTTCAAACCAGATGGACTGATTCACCACAAATTCCAGGTTGGCAGACCTGTACATCTTGGCATAGCGATTCGTATCGCTCATGGTCCCGAAATGAGATCCGCCGTATTTGTAATACATCTTGATAGGCGCATGGCCCGGGGCCGGATACTCAAAGTCTAGAAACTGGCGTTCAATGGTCCTACCGTCGGTCGGATATCCTAAAGTTTTGCCATCAAGTATCGCTTCTGGAATCTTGAGCCTCGGTACTCTCTGGGCCACCGGATTCATGGTAAGGACCTGAGGCATGCGCTGGTACAGATGCGTGGCCATTGCCGTGCCTTCCACGTCGCCAGAGAGGCCCCCTTCCGCATAACCGGGAAAGAAAAAACTGGTGTCTACCGGTGTTCCTTGCTGCATACAACCCATGTTGACGCCCGGTTTGCCCAGACCCTGCATGGCCATAAGGCAGACCATGGAACGGGCCCACTCGCTCCCTGTGGCACATCGACAGGCGCTGCCAAAACCCTGCAGGCCCCCGGCTGCCAGGTAGGTCTTTTTGCTGCCCCATTCTCTGGCGAGGGCTCTTACATCTTTTGCAGGAATTCCCGACTCACCTTCTTGCCATTCCGGCGTCTTGGGTATTCCATCTTCCTTCCCGAGAATATAGTCTTTCCATTTTTCAAACCCAACCGTTCGATTCGCCACATACTCCTTGTCGTATAGATCTTCAGTGATCCAGACATAGGCGACGGCAAGGGCCAGGGCATTTCCCGTCGCCGGCCTCGGGGATAACCACTTGCCACCAAGAAGGGCGGCCGTATGATTATAGAAAGGATCAATGTGTACCATTTTGATACCCAACTCCTTTAGCCATTGACGGCGAACGGTCCCTTCAAAGGCGCCGTAGACCCCACTTGTGGATTCCGGATCACTCGACCAGAACACCACCATCTCACATTCTTTGAGGCAATCTTCGACCGTGCCATAGGTCTCAGGAGCCCCGAGACGCACGCTCTGCCCCCAATGGTGCATGGCCCCCCAGTACCACCCCTCCCAACTGTCCGGGTTGTGGACGACGGGTGTGAAACCGATGGCATTGAAAAAACGGATCCTCGAGCTTAGCCAGTAACCCAAGTGTCCCCACGTGTGGTGGGACCCACTGCCGTTCAGGATGGCGCCAGGCCCATAATCCCTTTTGACCCGCTTGATCTCATTGGCCACCATATCGGCCGCCTCATCCCAGCTAATCCGTTCATAGCCTGATATCCCTCTGTTCTGGCAGTTTCTCTCGCCGTTCGGATCGAAATCGACCCGCTTCATGGGATATAGCAGTCTGTCCGGGGAATAGATGAGCGACTTCCATGCCAAGATATAGGGCGACATGGTCGTTTTTCGCGGAGGCGTGAATGTCTTGCCCCTGGCCTTTATGGTCCATGGCTTTGCGTCGCTCTCATCAAATTCAATGGGTGTGATACGGATGATTTTGCCCTCTCTCACATAAACAAAGACCGGCCCACCGTTCGTATTACTCGTATACCTTTTTACCCCGTTCCCAAGGTCTGTTCCATATTCTATGCCTATCTTCAGAATTTGATTTAGTGTTTCTGAGAACCACATGAATAGCTCATCGGGAGCCTCCATGATCAGTTGAAAGTTTTTCATGGCATTGATCATGGCCAGCTGGGGGCCCGGTGGCGGTAAAAGTTTTCCAGCTAAGCTCTCACTGAGGAATCTCAAACAGATGGGCATGAGCAGTTTCACACCTAGATTGGCACTTCTGAAGGCCAAGCAAAGATCGGGGCTGGAATGAATTCCCCTTTTTGAGGCGACGTTGCCGTCCTTAAAGATGAAGTATCTGCCCTGTGAATTGTCCTGAATTTTCATCTGTGCCGTAAAGTTTTTTTCTTTGAGGCGATTCTTGAACGTGGGATGCCTCCACGCGGTGAACTTCAGGATCTTTTCAAGGCCGAGAAGAATGATTGAAAATAGTGTTTTTCTAAATACCATGTTTTATCCCTATGTTTAGATTGACTACGGGTAGCAAAATATTATTTACGCTTCTCCTGTCAGATCAACATGATAGCACCCCCACCCTACCCTCCCTCACGAGGGGAGGGATTCGACCGTGAGCTCAGCCGAACGGTTAGGGTGGGGGTGTTGTGTGCAAAAGGATGTTCGCTCTATCACCCTGGCTCAAGGGCTCTCATCATCACTCTTTCCTTGACCCTCGTTACGGAAACTGAGGAGTGCCTCCTTAATGATCCGAACCAGTGCCTCGTCTCTTTTCCGAGTGAGAGGTTTAATCTCCTCAAGCCTTGGCAGTCCCTGCTCTAGAACCTTTGCAGTCTCCGATGGGAGGTCCTTCCATTCATCCAGGTCCT
>JASFEQ010000291.1:0-5900 GCA_050124735.1 Desulfobacteraceae bacterium
CATCAATGACTGCCACATCACCGGTTCGGAAGTAGCCATCTGGCGTGAATGAATCCATATTGGCCTGGGGGTTCTTTAGGTAACCCGTAAAAACACCCGGTCCCCTTGCAGACAGCTCCCCCTCTAACCCCGCAGAGGTCTTCTTGCCTTGAGAATCAAGGGTGACGATATCATCATAAGGACAGCATGGCCTCCCAATCGTGTTACATCGTATTTCAAGGGGATCATGGGGGCGGGATTGGATGAGAGGGCCTTCCACCATGCCAAAGGCATTGATGTAGCGGGCTCCGATTCTCTCCTCCACGTTCTTGACCAGCTCCGGCGGGCTGTTGGCGGCGCCCACGTAGATCTTCTTCAGGGAACTGAGGTCATATTTGCCCAGATCCTCGAAACTGACAATTCGGCTAATTAGTGTCGGAACCAGGCCCGTGCAGGTTATTTTCTCTTCCTGCACGATCTGACAGAAATCTTCGGGATAGGTGGAGTCGAGCACCACTTGTTTCGCTCCATGAAAGACAGACCCGGTTACACAAACCAGGAGGGCCAAATTGTGTCCCACGGTGGCTGCGACCAAGATCGTGTCAGTCACATTAAGATCCCAGGCCTTTGACTTGTACTCGATGTTACAGATGTAGTCGTTGTGGGTTCTGGGTGCCCCTTTCGGAAGTCCCGTGGTACCCCCTGAGGGTAATATCTGACAGACGTCTCCTGGATCCGGATGTGCCTGCTCCAAGGTTGACCGGATTTCCTTTACTCCAACCTTGGTCTCAAGCAAGTCCTCAAACTTCAGGCAGCCTTCGGGTATTCCCTCGCCGATGAGGATCACTTTCTCCATTACAGGATTCTCTTCTCTGACCTGCTTGATCAAAGAAAGGTAATCTATCTTTCGATACCGATCTGGAAGAATCCAACCTCTGGGCTGCGTCAGGTTGGCAAGGTGGGCAATCTCTCTGGCCGTGTGGTTCACGGTGAGCAACACCATCACCAGTCCCGCCTTCTGAAGGGCATAATAGGAAATAACAAATTCTGGCCAATTGGGAAGTTGAAGGAGGACGGTATCCCCTGGTTGAAATCCCTCCTGGAGCAAGTTGTAAGCCATTTTGTCCACGAGACTGCGCAGCTCCGCCCAGGTATAGCGCTTCCCGGCACCTACCAGGGCTTCTCTCTCAGGGTAGAGATCGCTCGCCCTGTCAAACATATCTCCGAGGGTTATGTCCAGCCACCAACGTTTCTTTTTGTATAGCTGGGCTGCCTCTGGATCATAAGGGGTAAAGCCCTCAAACACCATTTCTCACTCCTTTCTCCAGCACGTTACTCATAACTGTTTGAAAGGTTACAGATGAAATCTCCTCTCCCTTGAGAGACTGTGCCGCAATGCTTTTTGGTCATTGCGAGGAGCCGAAGGCGACGCGGCAATCTCGTTATTTTCAGCGCATTATGAGATTGCTTCGGTCGTTTCACTCCCTCGCAATGACATTACGACACCATCTCTGCCCTCCTGGGTGGGCATTCTGGAATTTCCGTATATGGCATTAACTTGCGACTTTGGCAAGATAGGCGATGAAGTCGTAGACATCCTGCTGCCGCTGTGCGGCCTTGATGCCCATCTTGCGCCGAATCCTTTCATACCCCTCTCTTTGCTGATCGGCATCCTGGGACTTCAGATCTTGGAGGTCCAGCCCCTCTTCTTCCACGGCTCTTTTGAAGGTCTCCATCTCCTCAGAGATGGCATCGCCTGCCTTAGACATCGCGAAAAAATGATCGAGTTTCTTGCCCTCCCTATCAGATCGCTCCAATGAGAGTTGAAAGGTATCCAGGAAGGTGATTCTCTTCAAATCCAGCGGCTTTCTCACGATCTCAATGAGTTCAGGGTAACCATCTTCTTTATTCAGGGAGAGGCGCCCCACGTCTTCAGGACGGCTGATCACATAGTAGCGGTTGATCTCTGCACAGGCAGCATCTACCTGGATGACCTCCCTCCATTCATCATCCCACTCAACTAGAACGTACTTCTCCTGTTCTGGGTTTGCACTGGGCTGACTTGCGAAGGGCTGTCTCAATAGTTCCCATTGCAGCTGAGATGGCAGGGCGTCAAAGCTCGCCTCTGTCTTGGAGCCGTCGTCAAATTCAATTACCACTTTTTGAGGTTTGGATCTAGGCATGATTGTTAATCCTTTTTCTTCAAAATGCTCTTCAGTTCCTCAAACGTATGGATGACAAGATCCGCCTTTGATTCACCCAGGTCAATAAAGCCCGTGTATTTGATCGTCTTAAAACCTCGGTCATGGGCTGGATCTATATCCGTCTCAGGCTTATCGCCCACCATGACAGCCTCATGAGGTTCGATGCCCCTTGCCTTCAATTCCTCAGCCAGAACGTCGTAGAGGGTCCCCGCCTTCTTGGTGGAGCCCTTGTATTTAGGATCAACGGTGTTGTCCGCCAGGTTAATTTTTCCCTGTGGCGTGACCAGGTCTTTGAAGTACCTTACAAGACCCCTCTCTTTCAGGAATCTGGAAACGATATCCGTTCCTACGGGCCCCAGGGTCTTCTTCATCTCTGAGACCACCTGAAGCTCGATGCCCTGTTCCTGCAGATAATCCAGGGCATCTTCCAAGCCCTCACCCATATCCAGAAGGACCTGTTCCATGTTGCTAAAAAGCTCAATGGCCTCCGGATCGTCATCCAAGACATAGCTGTAAATTTCGTCCCGGTGCCCCTCTTTGATCAGACTGAAGGTCCCGTACTTTTCTTTGAGTCTCCTGTACTTTCTGATCTTGTCAGGTATGAGCTCCGGCTTTCCTAATGTTTTGTAAATGTCCCCAAACATGCGGGGATTCCTCAGACCCCCGGGTTCCATGATGCATTGCCCGTAGTCAAATCCACACCATTTCACTTCCATGGTCATGCGTTTGCCTTCCTTTAATTGGAATATCTCATGTTAGAATTCTAGGGCATATAAACGCCTTGCCGCCCCACTGCTCCCATGCGGGAGTGCGAGGCGGCGGTATGGCATTAAATCCCATTTACGGCTTGGGAGGGAGTTTGAAGAGCTTTTCCAGGTTCTTCCCCAGGATCAAATCGATTTCATCCTGGTTGAGGCCTGCCTGATCCCCAAGGTCTTTCACGGCCTTGATGGCCCCCTCAGGGTCGCCCACTCGGTGGGCATAATCGGTACCGATACACATATGGTCTGGACCGACCCACTCCAGACAACACTTCATGGCTGGAAGATAGAATGAAGTGGTGTCCGGGTATACCCTGGTCTTGTAAGTTATGTCGGGCGACTCCTTCAGCTCCACGCCCCACTCCTTGCCATAACCTTTGTAGGAATCCTGCAACCTGCGCACGAAATAGGGAACTGTGCCCCCCAGGTGCCCGTGAATAACGGTCAGGTTAGGAAACTTCTCAAAGACGCCCTGAAAGATAAGACTGACTACGGCCATACTCGTATCCAGCGTATACCCCCAGAGCTGATAAGGGATCTTCATCATATCCATAACCTTGGCCGTCAGGGGTACCGCGGGGTGCATCAAACAAGGGAGTTCCCATTTATTGGCCAGTTCATATATACCATGAAACTTCTCAAGAAAGACCGGTTCCCCATTAAAATTGGAAAACACCTGGATTCCCCTACAGCCCATGTCGTGGGCCCTTTCCAGCTCCTTGCATGCCTCATCAGGATCCTGGTAGGGGAGGCTCGCCAGCCAGTAGAAACGTCCCGGGTATTTTTCTTCTGCAGATTTGAGGTGATCATTGCATTTCTTGGCCCAGTATAAGCCCTCTTTCTTCGGAAGTGTTTCCGGTCCTGGGATGGTCACCGTCAGCATTTGTGTGTCTAGACCTCCTGCATCCAGGTCCTTGATCCTCTCTTCCAGGTCATAGTGACCAGCCCGGTCGATGTGGGCCACACATGCGCCCTTATACCACATCCTGTAATGCGTTCCCCCATCATGCTCACCGTGAGGATTGGCCTTCAAGCCTCTACCACACAGATAATCCAGATACTCCTTTGGATACCAATGGTTGTGTACATCTACCGTTCTTTGTGCCATTTTCATTTCTCCTTTCATGTTTAATATTTGAAATCTGAATTTTCCTAATACTCAAGCCTTGTCTAAGCTTTGTTTTCCTCTCTCCTCAGAACGGATGCCAGCCGCCAATCTTGTTTGGATAGGGCTTCCCAGAATTCCCTGTCACTGTCTTTCCAGCCAGGGCCAAATTTCTTGTCATAGTAGTGACCTAACCGGTCCAACCACCTGGCCCAATAGTTCTCACCCTTTTCCTTGGCCTCCAATACGTCACCCAAGAATGTGGTTATGTTGGCCATCTCTTCTTTGGGAACAAAGAAGGCCGCACCTCTCTTGTAGGACTTGACCGTATCTTCAGGGGTCAGGGCGTGAGCGGTCAACATAACGGCCAAAATCCTTTTCTCATTGGCCATGTCTAGAAGCTTGTACCCATCAACACCCATGATATCCAGAATGGCCATATCAAAACGGTGGGTCTCCAAAAGGACTTTGGCCTCATCAAAAGAGGAAGCCGTGACAAGCTCACACATGCTGAGCAGCTCTTCCAATGTCTCCAACACATCAGGCTCATCATCAACGATGAGAACTCTCTTATCTTCCAGTAAACGACTTTCCACCATGACAATCTCTCTTACTAGAAATGCGGCAACCAAAATCTCCTTGGCCGCATACCCGATTGTGACTTATTCCTTTAGGGTCCTGATATTTCTGCTCTGCAGGATAAACAGCTCGCCTTTGTCGTAGGCCCATTCAATATCTTGCGGGAATGCGAAAACCTCTTCGATCTTTAGGCCCATGCCTGCAAGTTGTTCAGCTTGCTTGTCGGTAAGGGTGGGGGCGTCCATCATATCAGGTGCAATCGCCATCTCTTTCCTTCCGTAACCCTTCTCCTCATCAAAAGATATCATGAGCGTCTTCTTTGAGATCTTCTTGTCCTTCAGTTTCAAGGGCGATTTGTCTACGACAAAGAAGTCATTCATGGATTTGCCAGACACCACGGACTCACCCAATCCCCAGTTGGCCTCTATGACGATCTCATCTCTGTTACTGGTAATCGGGTTGGCCGTAAACAGGACGCCGGCCACCTCCGAGTGAACCATTTTTTGTACGATGGGAGCAATAAGCCCTAAATGATGGTCCACACCCTTGTGATGGCGCGACATGGCCGCCCTGCTTGTCCATAGTGAGCCCCAACACTTCCTTATGTGCTCAACAATTTCTGCCTCGCCTTTTAGATAGTGATAGGTGTCCATCATTCCGGGGAAAGAGGAAATGGGGCTATCCTTTACGGCAACCGAAGAACGCACAGCCACGAAAGACTCCTCAGGTGTATTCAGCTCCTCGATGGCCTCTCTTATCTCTTGGTACAGGTCTTGGGGGATTCCGGCGTTGGTGATGAGATCCCTTATCCCGGAGGTCTTCTCTTCCACTCCACCGTAATCTTCATAATCAAGGCCGGCCACGATCTCGTCAATTTTGGGTTGGAGACCGTTTTGATCCATGTGATAGAAAAGTGATTCACTGGTGACACAGAACCCGGGCGGCACGTTGAAACCATTTTGGGTGAGCTCTCCCAAGTTGGCGGCCTTTCCTCCCGCCTCTTGAATATCCGCTTTGGTCATTTCGCCAAACGTTTTCACATACTTTCGCATGTTAAAACCCCCAAGTTATGTGTTGAAACGGATTTGGACCTTCCTCTGCTTTGGTATGGCACGTGAATACCCATACCCTCAAGCAAGAGAAATGCCAGGGAACCCGTTCTCTTTATCCGGTTGATATGAGAAGACTTTTCCCCCTATTAGGATAAGTTATTGGAAATGGTGGTAATCTTTTTAAGTTATTGATATTGTAATATTTTTATCCAGAAAAAGG
>JASFEQ010000292.1:0-5888 GCA_050124735.1 Desulfobacteraceae bacterium
GCGTACAAGATAGAGCCTTGCCATTGTGTTGCCTTCGAAACGCCTTTGAAATGTGCGCGATTCTCCCTATCCTCTTCTTCTCTCTTGCCTTAAGCACGCTGCTCACCCTCTTCAGGGACAACCACCTCCAAAGAAACAGGGACTGACTCCAGCCTCATTCCACTGTCACCCTTGTGCAATACGATGTTTTTTAGCCAGTGGTCGTTTTCCTCTGCCGGGTAATCACTGCGGTAGTGTGAACCCCTGCTCTCTGTCCTCAAAAGCGCTGCCCGGCAAACCATCTCTGATATGAGTAACATATTTTGGAATTCCAAATATCTTATCAATTGCGTCCATTTTGTAACCTGAAATTTTGAGTCTGGGGATCTGAATGCTTCAATCCTTTGAAGCACCTCTTCCAAAGAATCCCGGTGGCGTACAATCCCCGCCTTTTGCCACATGACCTCTTTAAGTGATCGGGCCAAGGTTTTTGGGCCCTGCCTTCCATGAATAAAAAGGGACTCCAGTCTGGCCTTTTCAGCAGCGATCTCATCCCGGAACATTCTTGGTGTCCCCATTTCTCCCAACCTCTGCGCCGCTCCTCTGCCAGCAATATGCCCCATGGTGAATACCTCGCAAAGGGCATTGCCGGCAAGTCGGTTGGCGCCATGGATCCCCGCGCCTACCTCTCCGGCTGCAAATAGCCCCGGGACAGAAGTCTCAGCGTTTTTGTCAATGATCACCCCGCCCATGCAAAAGTGGGTCGTGGGAGAGACGATAAACGCTTTCCGGTCCACGGAACGCTTGGAAGGGAACAAAGGGCCCAGCCTGGCCATTTTTCCTTCAGTAATTGGGCTGAGATCCATGATCACCCCGCCCTCAACGTCCAGGCCCTCCGCGATTTCACGCATAATGGCTCGCGCAAGTCGGTCCCTGGTCAGGACCATGGGATCGCTCAAACCATGCTTTTCGATGATATCTTCGCCCTTGGCGTTTTTGAGCTTGGCACCCGCGCCCAGTACAAATACCTCGTAGAGGAGAATATGGCGACCCAGTTTCCCTGTGGCTGTGGGATAAAACTGGACAAACTCCATATCCTTAATGGGCAAACCCAGCTCATAGGCGAGGGCCTGACCATCCCCGGTTATGCCCGGGGCATTGTTTGTGTGGCGATAAACGTTGGCAAAACCACCGGTGGCCAGAATGACGCATTGTGCTGCAAAGATCTGGAAGATGCCATTTTCCGTGACGCCGGAGGCCCCCGCAACCCGGCCGCCGGAGGAAAAGAGTTTGGTCACAAAGACCCTGTCACCAAACCTGACGCCAATCCCTCTTGCATAGGCTTTCAGCGGGAGGATGAGTTCGCTCCCAACGCGACGCTCTGCATGGACATGCCTTGCAAAACTGTGCCCCGCAGCCTTAGCGAGCCGAACCTTGCCCTCCTTTTTCGAAAAAATGACGCCGCATTTCTCCAGAAAAGGGACTTGCGATCCGGCTTGTTCAGCCATCAATGCCACGAGTTTTTGGTCATTGATAAAACGGCCCCCAATCACTGTATCTTTCAGGTGCACGTGAGGGCCATCCTGCGGATCGCCCCATCCTGTGGCGGAAAAGGCTGCCTTTGACACATACGTGTTGTTCCCATAACCCACCCTTGATTTGGAAACGATAAGGACGTCCGCGCCCCTTTCCCTTGCTTCTATAGCCGCCCGAAGGCCACTGCCTCCTCCACCAATAACGAGAACATCACAGGAGACTGTATGGGATTCTTTGAATTGCATCGTTTGCCTTTTCAAGAAAAATGGAGTTCGTTACGAGGGATTTGTGAAAGAATCTTTCCCTCGATAAGAAGCCCGAGGCCCAGTATATGACCTGCGAACAAAAGGATCACGTAGCCGTCCTCTATTTCTAATTCAATGTGCAGGGGCTCTCCATTGACCAGTTTCTGAAGTTGGACTTGATCGATTTCAACGCGTGCCTTAGTGGCCAGAGACCCAAACATATGGATCATTCTGGTGGATGGCTTCACAAATTTTCCTATGCGCTGAAAGGCCCTCAACCCCACGCCTGCAGCCTTGAGTCTTGAGGCGGAATAGAGAAAAGGGGAATTTATCAACAACCACCAGCTTCTCTGCCTCTTGAACAGCAAATACCCATCAAAGACCTTTTCAGAAACGCCAAAACGCCTCTCCATGTAGGAGAAGAGATCGTGCCGATCATCCTCTCCTGCCAATTCTGGCCATGAAGAATCCCACGGAATTGAGCTGATGGGGATAAAACCTGGCTGCTCGGTGTATTTCTCTATCATACCCCGCCTTTCCCCATTCACGGAGACCTGGTTCATGCTGGACATCCAGATCCACGGAGAGCAACTCTGCATCCCTGTTATGCAAGAGAAAGCCCACCACAGATTCATTTTCATCAGGGTTGTAAGTGCACGTGGAATAAATGAGCTGCCCGTTCTCTTTTAACAGATCAAAGGCCCTTAGCAAGATCCTCTTCTGCAGTTCAGGAAGCCTCGCTTTGCCTTCGCGCTCAATGTACTTTGAGCGCTTGCTCGTCATCCTGAACGTCCCCTCACCCGAACAGGGCACATCGGCAAGAATATAATCAAAGCGTTGCTTCAGAGGAAACACCTCTGCTCGATAGGCAACGGCAACGGTATTCAGCACACCCATCCTGGAGAGCGTGTGGCTGAGGATAACATGCCTATTTGGATAAGGCTCGTTAGCGATGATAAGCCCAGTATTTTCCATTAGCTGAGCCAGGTGAGAGGTCTTTCCTCCTGGCGAGGCGCACATATCGAGGAGATACGATCCGGGCCCGGGGCAAAGCGCTATACAGGCCAGGCAGGAGGTGAGGGCTTGTGTGTGAACATAACCGAGGAAGTACTCAAGCAGTCTTCCCGGGCTTTCCAGATCCGGTGCCAGGTACAGGGTATCGAACTTATTGCTGACCCGTTGGAGATAAACCCCCTTTGCCTTCAGCGTCTCCACTAGGCGCTGCGGTTCAATTTTCAACCGATTGACCCGAAGATGGACAGGAAGGGGTTGGTGCAAGCTCTCTTGGAAGGCGGAAAAGTCGGGAATGATCTCTCTATAACGGTCAAACACAGTTGTCATAACCTACCGCCACATCAGGCCCCCATTCGCATCAGGCGTCGCGCTCATTATGGCAGCATGGCGACTGCTTCAATCTCCACCTTTGCGCCTTCGTCCCAGAGACCTTTCACCTCAGCCAGCGTCATTGGGGGGAAATGGCGACCCATATGCTTGCGATAGACCGCGCCCATATCGCGCCCCCTTTCACGGTATTCGTTCTTATCCAGAACCAACAGATTGAGCTTGACGATGTGCTCGGCCTTCCCACCAGCTTCCTCCACAACCCGCACGACACTGCTTAGAGCTCGATCAAACTGCTCCACCAGGCCATCACCTACCAGGTTGCCCTCCTTATCGCTACCGATCTGTCCTGCAACGAAGAGTAAACGACCGGTACCCATGGCGCCGTGACTGTAGCCGATGGGCTTGACCAGTTCAGGGGGATTGATCAATGTGGTTGCCATTATTTTCCTCCTCTGTGAAATGCTCTTTCGACGCGTTTTCTTTCCCCATACCTAAGGGGTTTAGAAGCCGTTTCTCCATCTCCACTTCTATCCATTTCATGTCATTTTTCTGCTTACCCTCTCGGTAGATACGGCTCATCATTTCAGCATAGTTTTTTGCCCTGGTGTAGCCGCTTGATATGGCTTGTTCTATGACCTGCCAGTTGTTCGTTTCCGTGAATTCTTGAAAGGCCTCTTTGAGTTCAGGAAAAAGCTCTTTTCTCAAACCATCGAGGAAGGCGGCATATAGGGCCAGGGACGCTCCCTTTCGCTCGCGAACGATGTGGCGAAGTTTACCGTGTTCATTTGTATCAGCGAGCAGATCTTTAACGACGCGGGCGAGGAGTTCAATGGGCGTGTGAGGGAATGTGGCGATTATATCACGCCAGATGTGGCGATCGAAAACTGTATCCCTTATCTCACCCATCTCATGGTAGATATATGTTTCTGTTTCAGCAGCAGAAATTCTTGCCAGATTTCTGCGTAATGCCTTGGAATCCTGGTCCTTCACCCCATAGCTCTCTAAGGCAAATCGGAGGGCACCTCGTCCGGAATTCTTTATGAAGAAGATCAGGTCCCAGAGAAAGAGTTTTGCAGCCTCCTTTCGGATCAGGATACGATCATTTTGAGACAAGGCAGGCATTGTCAACAGATCACGGGCCAACTCCCTGCCCAGGATATATACAGGGTATCCATCTATCAGCCTTTTCTCCTCCAGCACCGCGAGAAGAAAGCTTGGCTTGAGACTGTGGACATACCCCGCGCCGTAGAGAAAACCGTGAGGCTCCAGCACCTCGTTGATGCCCCCGGCGTCAAAGGGATCGTACGTCTTGTCAAAAATTGTTATTTCGCTGAATTCCTTCTCTTCCAACTGGTCCCAGTTTTCCTCTTTCTCCCCTATCCAATTCAAGATCTCAGAAGAGTCCATTTCTATCCACGGATCCAAACCCTTTTCCCACTTGTATAGATCACGCAGCCGCAAAGCCAGACCACAGACAGAATAGAGACCAGCATGGCGCGAATCGGAGATGGAGCAGTTCTCAAGCACCTGACGAGTTAGATGATCCAAATCGAGCATATCCTATTAGCCTACTCCTTCTTTCATCTGTTTCAGTTTCATATACAACTGGACGGTGGTATCAGTCAACCCTTGACCATATCCTTCATCTGTTCCAGCGCTTTCAGGGCATAAAACAAAAGAGAATCTTAAACCACATTTCCCTTAAATCGAGTGCCTAGCTTGAAAAAGCAGCAATAAAAAAGCAGGGCCGTGATGGCCCTGCCTTCCACAGGGGCTTTCCAACATTGTGAAGGTTCGCAGTAGTTTAGGGCAGAGCAGCAATGATCTTCCGATATTCATCCTCCGTGAAGGCCCGAAACGTCTCCGTGCGAATGTTTCCCCCCGAACCAATAGCGAGAGATAGTTTGGCTACTGTTTCATCGTCCGGTACTTCACCGATGATTACCAGATCGTACTGGCCCATCACCAGATACATCTGTTTTAACTCTGCGCCCATGGCCTTAAATGCCTGTTTGGCCATGTCGAGCCGGGAGGGCCCCTCTTTGATATTCTCAATACCTTTTTGCGTCCAGCGGACCAGGGTCATATAGGTCGGCATTGTGTTACCTCCTTTCATGTCTCTCCCTAGGCACTTCCGTAGATCAGCACCCAGAAGATCCCTTAAAGACCATGGCTTTCCATCGCAACCTTGCTTTCGGCTTTGCGTTAAGAGGGATCAAACTTTAGGCTCCCGACAAAGCAGAAAATACCCTGTCAGGAGCAAGATAGGCACATTTTGAGGGGTTTCTCCATATGAGGCCCTCCTTTATGGGGCTTAGAGGGTTGAGGAGAAATTGATTGATTTAAAGAACTTATACTCAAAAAAGGAAGATAGGTCAATCAGAATTGGGCATAAGAAATCCAGAGAAAACTACGAGGGCCAAACAATATATTGGGGTTAGACTTTGCTCACAAAAATTCAACAATGTTTGCCATATCCTTGCCTGTGAATGGCCCTTATTTTATTACGACTACCATAGAGACTGTCGAAAAACAGACTTCTGAGAGGCTGATGGAAAATGTCTAGCTGCAAGGCTTCCGAAATCCCGAGGAATGAGGCGTACATAGAAGTACGCCGCAATGACGAGGGATGAGGGTAACGCAGCCCTTCGGCTTTGCTCAGGGCCATGAGCTTGTCGAATGGCAGATGGGCGTTTTCCGACAGCTTCATATGAAACCTTTAAAATTGGCTGATTTAATATTACCCAAATAAGTCTATACCTTATGCCAGCAGAAAAGTATGGC
>JASFEQ010000293.1:0-5879 GCA_050124735.1 Desulfobacteraceae bacterium
CGTTTTAAGTTATAGAATCGCTTCCATCCTTCGTAGCGGAGCCACTGCGCCCGTCCTCCGTAGCAGGCTACTGCGGAGGATGGAGAGGACGGGTCACGATTTTATACAATGTCCCGCCACAGTTGTGGGCGGGACTTAAAAGACAAAATGCTTAGACAACAAAGCGAGAAGGAGAGCGCGTATAATCCTTGAGACCCGAAGTAAGTGATGTTACTTTATTGGAGATATCAGGAGAGGATCGTTACACTGAACCATGGCCATTGTAGCCCCATTTAAGGGTTTGACATATAACTTTGAAAGACTGGACGATATATCGAACCTCACAGCCCCCCCTTATGACGTCATC
Source organism: Desulfobacteraceae bacterium (assembly GCA_050124735.1). Classification (GTDB taxonomy): domain Bacteria; phylum Desulfobacterota; class DSM-4660; order Desulfatiglandales; family HGW-15; genus JASFEQ01. Next base: position 347 of record JASFEQ010000293.1, read on the forward strand.
TCAGAGGAGGAGCAGGAGGGATATTATCAGACCGACCCCTATAATGTGATACGTCTGACCCTCGGGAAAAAGAAGACAGGAGATACGGACTGGGACAATAGGTATACGCGATCCGCTGACGTTTACAGGAGATGGGAATCGGAGGAAATTTTGGTTCGCACCGATACCCCCGCCATCTATGTCACATCCCTTGCCTATGATCTGGGCGAGGGCCATGGTCCTAGGGTCAGGTGGGGTCTTATCGTCCTTGTACGCATAGAAGATGAGGACTCAGGGGTCATCCTTCCCCACGAAAGGACCTTTTCCGCCCATAGGGACGATCGGTTAAAACTCATGAGGGCCTGCAGCGCCCAGCTCAGCCAAGTATTCGGGCTTTACGAAGATCAGGATAACAGTGTGTTTGGGCATCTGAGAAAGGCCATTGAGGCTCCACCCCGTATTTCCTTCGACTTTAGGGATGGAACAAGCCATCGGTTGTGGGTGGTACAAGATCGATCCATTCTTAAGAAGGTGGCAGACGCCATGCATGACAAGTCCATTATCATTGCGGACGGCCACCATCGATACGAGACTTCCCGTAACTTTCGAAATATGATGAGGGCACGATACGGTTGGCGGCCTCCCAACAGGGCCTACGAATATCTCATGATGTACCTTACCAATATGAACGATGTGGGAATGACCATCTTACCCTCTCATCGTTTGATCAAAAGATGTGAACCCTTTCAGTTGGATTCCTTTCTGGACAGTCTAAAGCCATGGTTTGAGATCACCGCCCTCCCCTCTTCAAAATCCGAGTCCTCATCCCGGAGCATGGAACTAAGGCGCATGCTTGAAGAAAAAGGTCGTTCCACGTCAGCCATAGGTTTCCACTGCCATGGCGATAGCAGCTATCACCTTTTTTCCCTTAAGGAAGGTGTAAGAGATGAGATGGGGGAAGATCTTCACGCTTCGCTGAAGAGGCTTGATGTTCTCGTTCTATCGCGTTTCATATTTCAGAAGTCCTTAGGCTTTAGCAAGGAAGACTTGGATAATGAGGAGACATTCCACTATAAAAGTGACATGGTAGAAGCCCTTTCTCTGGTTGATTCTGGAGATTATCAAATGGCATTCCTGCTGAACCCCACCAAAATGGAGCATGTCAAAGAGGTGACCGGCAATGCTTTGATCATGCCCCGAAAATCAACCTACTTCTACCCAAAGGTGTTAACAGGCCTGGTTTTTAACAAAATTGATCCCTATGAAATCATTGAGGTCCCCTGACGTAGAGCTTCTGCCTGACGAATCCATTGATGAATTCATGGACGGCCGCTTGAAGCTCATCCAGTCCAAAACAGGGTATCGGTTCTCCATTGATGCCATCTTGCTATCTCAGTTTGTTACCATAAAGCGAGGAGATAGGATTGTTGACCTGGGAACCGGATGTGGCATCATTCCACTCATCCTGCTATTAACAAGACCTGTCGGCCATACCTTTGGTCTCGAGATACAAAAGGACCTCGCGGATCAGGCTGCCCGAAATACCGTATTGAATGGGTACGAGAATAGAATGGGGGTTATTCTGGGTGATATTAAACATCCCCCGCTTGCTCCTTCATCAGCCGATGTGGTGACATGCAATCCCCCCTATCGCCCGAAAAACAGTGGCCGGATTAATCCCGATCTGCAAAGGGCTATTGCCAGGCATGAAATGCTTGCCTCCTTGGATGATATCCTGAATGCTGGCAGCAAGACATTGAGAGCCAAGGGCAGGCTGGCCATGATCTACCCAGCAGTCCGTCTGGTGGAGGTTTTGGTCAGGATGAGGGGGTTCAATTTGGAACCTAAAAGGATCAGAATCGTCTATCCCGGGATGGAATCGGAAGCCAAGCTGGCCCTCGTAGAAGCCTCATTGGGCGGAAGAAGAGGTCTGAAGGTGTTGCCGCCCCTCTTTGATCAAGGGGAGTTCTCTATCTAGTTCGCTTCGCCCCGCCTGCCTCGCCTGAACGATGCAATAGAAGGCAGCGATCTTGGAATTAACCGCAGACCCGCCGTCGCCAAGGCTATGGCAGGGCAAGCTTTCGCGGACGCGATCCTAAGATTTTTTGGACGCAGATTCCGCAGATTCCGCAGGAACATAGGACAAGAATTTTTGGACAGGATTAACAGGATTGACAGGATGTCCAGGACTGGATGCATGGATCGCTGGAAACCCCGCTGCGCGGGGCTCCCAATGCCTAGCATTGGGAGCAATGGGAAGCCATGAAGGACAAAATTGAGCTAGCTCATTTTTGCTCCTCATGGGCTCCCATTCCTTCGAGCGATCCAACCGAACCAGTATCTTGGATATCAGCATAATCTGCGGAATCTGCGTCCAAAAGTCTTAGAGTGCTGAGTGATTAATTTTTCGTGTTTTCCAAATTTCCCCTTTTCGTGATAAATCCCTGGTTCCGGAAAGTTTGGTTTTGAAACGATCCTTCTCAGTGTTCTCTGCGTCTCTAGCGACATTAGGCCCTGGGCTTGCCGAAGGGGCGAAGGGAGCGGGCGAGAGATATCTTAGTTATCCCCTGCCCCGTTGAATTCGAAGACTATTCAACTGGGGTGTAAATCCTGTCTAGAAAACCTCCGAGGCCTCTATTTACTTCCCAGTCTAAACTCTATCCTTTCCACGGCCCTGCGGCCCAACATGCGGTTCAATTTCTCCTTAATGCTCTCTTCCACAAATCCCAGTTCCTGGAGCCAGATGGGATCTGACACCTTTACCCTGAGTTTCCCATTCTTGATCCACTCAGGTTGTGCGTGTTTCGCAATGGCTGCACCAACGGCCCCTTCCCATTCCTTCCATATCCGAGCATCATCCGGGTTAAAGGGCAGCTTGGAGTCACTGAAAAGTGAAGAAAGCACATCCTTTAAAGGAACCAGGGACTTTTTTTTCCTATGCATCTGTCTACTCCAGATCCTCTCTCCCACGGAATATGGTGCAAAACCAACCTTTCCCAAAACCACCGTCAATTTTAGGAGTCAACACTAAAATGAGCAGGTTATCCAGTATTCCTGATCACCAGCAAGGTATTACCTGCTAGTTGAGCCCTGCGAAATCCCGCCAAAAGCGGGGGCGCCGAGGAGCGACGACTGCGTATGGAGTAATACGCCGCAAGGCCTCCGGCCCGGAGGGCCTACGCCCCGGAGGGAGGAGCGATCGAAGGCAACTCAGTCCTTCGATGCTTCGACATTGCTCAGCATCGACCCTGAGCGATGTCGAAGGGTCGACCTTGCTCAGGACCGTGAGTCCTTCGACCTTGCTCAGGACCGTGAGCTTGTCGAACGGCTTGTCGAACGGCTTGTCGAACGGCTTGTCGAACGGCCTGTCGAATGGCATATGAGCCCTTGATGGTCTATCAGGACCGTCTTTATCCCTTGACGGAGGGGATATTAGGCTATATGTTATCAGAACTTAACTAATTTTCAAGTAGGGGATTTCTATGGCTTGGGACTGGGAAAAGTTACAACGGCAAAGACAGGGCGGAGTGGGTGGGCCTCCTCCCCAACTGAACGACCTTCTCAACAAATTCAAGGGCTTGAAGGGCAAGGTCCCTGGGATATGGATTGTCGTCATCATCATTATCATTTTGTACCTCGGCTCCTCCATCTTCTATACGGTCGGTGTGGATGAGGTGGGTGTGGTTCAGAGGTTCGGGGAGTATACGAGGACGACTCAGCCGGGTCTTAATTTTAAGCTTCCCAGGGGCATAGAAAAAATCACCAAGGTAAAGGTGAGGCGTGTTTACAAGGAAGAATTCGGGTTTCGTACCCTTGAGGCGGGTGTTCGAACCCGGTATGCCTCAGGGTCTGCCTACCTCAACGAAGCACTCATGTTGACCGGAGACCTGAATGTGGCTGTCGTCCCATGGATCGTCCAGTACCGCATCAATGATCCCTACAAGTACCTCTTTAAAGTACGAAATGTCAGGTCCACCCTGAGGGATCTTACTGAGTCCACCATGCGCCTGGTGGTAGGAGATAGGAGCATCACTGAAGTGATCAACAAGAGAGAGGAGATCGCTGACCAGGCCGAGGTCCTGTTGCAAAAAGAACTGGATGAGGCCGAGACAGGGATTAACGTGACCACCATTGAGATGCAGAAGACCAATGTGCCCCAACCCGTTGAGCCCTCCTTCAATGAAGTGAACCAGGCGATTCAGGAAAAGGAAAGAATGATCTACCAGGCCAGAGAGGCATACAACAAGATCATTCCACAGGCCAGGGGGGAAGCAGAAAAGACGATCAAGTCGGCTGAGGGGTATGCCCTTGATCGGATCAATCGAGCCAAAGGGGATGCTGCAAGATTTCTAGCCCTTTATGAAGAGTATAGCAAGGCGGAAGATGTGACTCGAAGGCGGCTCTACCTGGAAGCCATCCGCGAGATATATACAAAATTGGGATCTAAATACATTGTGGATGCTGGGCAAAATAATCTTCTTCCATTGCTCAATCTTGGCCAACCCAAAGGAGGACAATAGTGAAGTTCAAACCGATACTCATTGTAGTAATCGTTGTTTTGGGGGTGCTTTATGCCTCCTATTATGTGGTGGATGAGACCGAACAGGTGGTTATTACCCAGTTCGGCCGGCCCGTCGGGGATCCCAAAATGGAACCTGGTCTCTATTTCAAGGTCCCCATCATTCAGCAGGCCAATTATTTTCCGAAAATTCTCCTTGAATGGGACGGTGATCCGGGCAAAATTCCTACACTGGACAAGACATTTATCTGGGTGGACACCTTTGCTCGATGGAAGATTATTGATCCATTAGCATTTTTCCAAACCGTGAACAATGAGGTTGGAGCACAGGCACGATTGGATGACATCATCAATTCGGCTGTTCGAAATTTCGTCACTTCCTATCCCTTGATCGAAACAGTCAGAAAGACAAACCGTGAATTGGACACCTTTGAGGTGGGCGTGGACCAGGTAAGGGAAAAAAGCCGTTTAGGGATAGTCACCACCGGGAGGGAAAAGATAGCCAGAGGCATTAAAGATCAAGCACAACCCAAGATGGAAAAATTTGGAATCGAGCTTGTAGATGTAAAGATCAAGCGGATCAATTACGTGGAGGAGGTCCAAAAAACGGTTTACGGGAGGATGATTGCAGAACGCAAGCAGATCGCTGAAAAATTTCGTTCCGAAGGACAGGGAGAGGCCCGCAAGATTGAGGGTGACAGGGAAAGGGATTTAAAACAAATCACCTCTGAGGCCTACAAAACGGCCCAGGAGATCAAAGGAAAGGCGGACGCAGAGGCGACCCAGATCTATGCCCAGGCATTTGGCAAGGACCCGGACTTCTATTCCTTTTTGCAAACTCTCGATATCTATAAAGAGACCATGGATAAAGAGAGCTCTCTCATTCTATCCACGGATTCTGAATTTCTAAAATACTTCAAGGGATACAAGGGCGAACAATAGAATGGTAAGAACAGAGATAAATCTTTTTCTTGAAAATGTTCCGGGCGAGCTGGGGAAATTGGCAGACATGTTGGGCAGTGAGGGGATCAATAT
>JASFEQ010000294.1:0-5869 GCA_050124735.1 Desulfobacteraceae bacterium
CTACCAGATGATGGGCGAAGTGGGTCTCCGTGTGCCTGAAGTGGATGCCAACGCGCTTTGGCCCCCTTATCTCGCCCTGCACAGGGCGATTCAGCAGGGACTTATCTGTTCAGCTCACGCCGTCATAAGAGGGGGGCTAGGCGTTCACTTGGCGTTGGTGGCCATGGGCGGGGAGCTGGGGATGGAAGTCCGCCTCGGAGATGTCCCCTGTGGCAACGCCCTTGCGAACAGTCAAATACTCTTTTCAGAGTCAGCGGGCCGCTTCGTAGTGACTATTGATCCTGAAAAGCGAGGGGCCTTTGAAGAGATCTTTGATGGCCTCAAATTCAGTCATGTGGGTGAGGTCACGGAATCGCCCATCCTTCGTATCAGAGATGGGAATGATACACCCATCATCGAAGAAGAGATAGCCCAGTTGAAGGATTGCTGGAATAGGCCTTTTGGGGGATTGATATGATGCCTGTTAAAGCGCTGGTGCTTACCGGCTACGGTTTGAATTGTGATTACGAGACGGATTACTCCCTTAAACTTGCAGGCGCTGAATCCCATAGACTGCATGTGAACGAGTTGATCCATGCAGGGAAATTCGGTTCTGAGACCTCTCTCGATGATTACCACATCCTTGTCTTTGATGGCGGGTTTAGCTGGGGCGATGATCATGGAGCGGGAGTTCTATTGGCCTCAAAATTAAAGTTCAATATCGGGGAGCAGATCGAGGAATTCATCCTACAGGGGAAACTGATCATTGGCATATGTAACGGCTTCCAGGTCCTCGTTAATTTAGGTCTTCTTCCTGGGTTTGGAGGGAACTACCAAGAAAGAAGAATTGCTCTCATTGGCAATGATACGGGGAATTTTATTAACACTTGGGTGAATTTGAAACTGAATCCCAAATCTCCATGCATCTTTACGGCCGGGCTATCCCAAATGGAATTAACTGTGAGACACGGCGAGGGAAAATTCTATGCATCTGATGAAGATATTGATCTTCTTTTTAGGAAGGGGCAAGTGGTTATGCAATATGCGGATGAAAGGGGGGATGAAGCCAAGGGACAATGGCCCATGAATCCCAATGGTTCCTTAAGAGACATTGCTGGGATATGTGATCCCACAGGACGCATTTTCGGTCTCATGCCTCACCCAGAGGCCTTCAATCACTATACCAATCATCCGGACTGGACGAGGCGTAAAGAGGCCCTTCTGCGTCAGGGAAAAAGCATTGAGTCCCAGGAGGGAGACGGTATTCATATCTTCCGCAATGCCGTTGAGTACATGAAAAATGCCATTGAGAGTGGCACTTTGAACGCTTAGTAGATGGCCTTCCCTACTCCACCTTCACCGTCACCTTCCGAGGAGCCACCGCTTCAACCTTGGGCAGCGTGAGTCTCAAAACACCCTCCTTCAATTCGGCCTCGATCTTGGATTGATCGATCATCTCTGACAGTGTGAACTCCCTCAGGTATTTCCCTGTCTCATATTCTCTCAACACGTCCACTTCACCTTGGCCTTCGGGTGCTTCTACCTCACCTACCAAGGTGAGGACATTGTCGCGAACGTCAATATCGAGATTATCTGCCTTCACGCCTGGAATATCGGCCACCACGGTGATCTCTCGATCTGTCTCAAAGATATCGACCGCCGGGGTAAAAGTAGGTCCGGGTCTCGTGCTTTCAGCAGGCGTTGACACTTCTCTCTTCTCTTTTGCCTTGAGGGCCTTTGTGTCCGTTTCAGCCATGTTTCTTCCCCTCCAAAATGATTTCTGTTTTTATGAGGTCTTGATTGTGATTTGCTTGGGTTTTGCTGCTTCAGACTTGGGAACAACAACGGTTAAAACCCCATCCGTGCAATGGGCCTCAACCTTGGACGTATCAATTTGCCCAGGCAAGTTGATCATCCTGCTGAATTTTCCCGCTTCCCGTTCTCTTCGATGATAATTGGCCTTTTCATCCTCCGGGGGTATCTTTCGCTCTCCAGATATGGATAAGCTTGTGCCCGTCACAGATATGTCCATGTCTCCAGACTTTACGCCTGGGAGCTCTGCCCGAACACAGTAGTTATCACTGCCTTCGGTGACGTTTAGCAATGGGAAAACCCCTGCGGTAGGCTCACTTAATAGGCGGCCAGACAACCCCTCAAAAAGTCTGTCCATTTGTCTTCGCATGCGTTCTAATTCCTCGAACGGGTCTTGCCAGTCCCATCGTGGCCGATTTGGTAGCCTTCTTAGTATCATGGCTCCTCCCTCCTTTATTGAAAATTTGGGTTGAAAGAATGCCTTTTTTGTCTCCCCTGTGCCTTTTGTGGGGGGCCTAATTCCTCATTCTTTAATTAATCCGATTCAGACGGTTGTCAAGACATCCTATCCACAAAAAGGTGAATTCGCGCCATTTACTATTAGACAAGCTCAGCGGTGTGGATTAACTATTAATCAGAATGGTAGGGTCAAGGAGTATCCCATTGCCCCTCTTTGGACGATAAGGGTTATGGTAGGGTGGTGGTGGTATTGGCCGATGGCCTTGTTAAAACTCTCTATGTCTTCTATGGACGTATTATTGATTTTAAGGAGCAGATCTCCCGCCCTGAGGCCATACTCTGCCGCACTGGAGTCCGGCCTCACAGACTTGATGAAGACTCCTTTCTTCAGACCATATTTTTTTCGGGTCCCCTCATCCACTTGATCAACCTCAATGCCCACGCGCCGATAAAGCAGTTCCCGGGCGTAATCAAGAGGGAAAGGTGAAGGGATAGCTGAAACGGTCAGGTTTCTGCCCTTGCGGAATATTTTTAACCTCAGGGTGTCGCCCGCTGTATATTCGCCCAGCGCATCGCGGTAGTCCGAGGGCGATGATATGGGCACATCTTCCAAGGAAAGGATGACGTCTCCCCTTTTCATACCCGCCTTTGCCGCTGGACTGCCATCAATCACACCGTTTATAAGCACGCCCACAGTTTCCTGAGCAAGGCCAAAATACCCTTTCAGTTCCTGAGTAAGTTCCTGTATCTCAATGCCTAGCCAAGGAACCCTCACCCTTCCCTCTCGGATGAGTTCCCGCACGATGCGCTTCGCTTTGTTGATAGGAATGGCAAACCCTATCCCCTGCGCCTTCTGGTATATGGCTGTGTTGATCCCTATGAGATCCCCTTCTATATTGAGCAAGGGGCCGCCGCTATTACCGGGATTTATGGAGGCATCTGTCTGAATGAAACGCCGATAAATGCGCTCTCCAGTGCGCACAGATCGATCTAGGGCACTCACCACGCCTGTGGTCACGGTATGGGAAAGGCCAAAAGGATTCCCTATGGCTATCACTGTCTCACCAATCATCAGGTCATCTGAATTACCCATATCTATCTCGGGCAATTTCTGCCTCACATCGATTTGCAGAACGGCCAAATCCGAGCGGGGGTCTGAGCCCAGTACCCGGCCCTTATACTCCTCTTGTTCAGAGGTGATCACTTTGATTTCAGTCGCCTTGGCGACCACGTGGTCATTCGTAATGATATATCCTTTATCCCCATCTATAATCACCCCCGAACCCAGGCTGGACCTTGTATATTCCCGAGAAAAGAAGTCGGGGAAAAAATCCCTGAAGAAATCATCTCGTGAAAAAGGAAAGACGGGACCCACACGCTCTTGGACAACCGTACTAATATTAACAACGGCAGGACCCACTTTTTCTACAGCGATCACAACAGCACTACGCCGCAAGGACTCCTTTGCGGCAGCGTTCGTTTCATTGAGGACCATCGTGGTTGCAAGAAATAGGGCAAGCACGAGAGTGATAGCATGTATGAATTTCATAAACCGAACTCTCTTGAGAAATCCCAATGTCAAAGCTCAAATGTCAATTGAATGACAAATGCCCTAATGTCAAACGGGAGAGCGATCTCCAGGGTGCTCAGCCCTCCGCGACCGGCAGCCAGTTTTCAGATTTCGCCATTCTCACAATCGCTTCGCGCAAGTCTCACACCCGGAATTCTTCCTTCGATATTTGGATTTTGACCTTTGACATTTGTTTGTCATTTGGATTTTGGCATTCGACATTTCTGTGCTGTCTTCTGTCTACTCTATCCTCTATTCCCGCTTCTTCCATCATTCCAATCTTACGGCACTTTGGTTCACTTTTGTCAGTTCCTATCTAAAAACTCCCTGACAATTAATTTCAACTCCTCCTCATAACCCGAGTAAAAATGATCCGCCCCTTGGATGACCCGAAATACGACCTGCTCGTTCCACTTGGGGAGCATCTTTTCCACCGTTTTGTATTCGGCGATCTCATCCCTTGTACCGCAAATGACCAATTTTATTCTGGGGCTGTATTCCAGGAAGCTGAAATCAACAAAGCTCACAGGGGGTGAGACCATGATCAGCCTCTCAGCATCTTCGAATTTCTCAAGACCCAGGGCATTAACCCAGGCCCCAAAAGAGTAACCTGCCAGATCAATACTGCTCTTTCCCTGGCCTGAAAGGAACTTCAGTGCTGCCCTCACATCCTCCTGTTCACCCTTGCCCTCCTCATAAGAGCCTTCGCTTTTACCCACGCCCCTGAAATTAAACCTCAGGGTGCTATACCCGTGTGTACGATAGGCCTGGATAATGGCTTCCACCACATTATTATGCATCTCACCCCCATAAAGAGGGTGGGGATGGGTGACAACTACACCCTTGTCCCCTGAGAGATCTCCCAGCAGTCCCTCGATTTTCAAACCCCCAGAATCAAAAAATATCTCTTCTTCTGTCATGTTCATCCCAATTGCGCCTCTGGCCTTAAGCCTATTTTAACCAGGGATTACTTGTCTTCTCTTCCTCAATCGTAGATGAGGGTTTAAAACCATAATCATGCCCTGGCCAGACCATGGTATCGCCGGGTAATACGAGAAGTCTCTCTTTTATTGACGTCATAAACTGCCCCATAGAGGCACCCGGCAAGTCGGTCCTGCCTATGCCCCCCACAAAGAGGGTGTCTCCCGTGAAAAGGTTCCCATCTCCAAGGAGGCATATCCCGCCAGGGCTATGACCAGGCGTATGAATGACCTCCAGGGAGACATCACCCACTGCAATCGTGTCACCGTCCTTGACAGTGATATCGGCAGGAGGCGAAGGTGTGAACCCCCACTGGCGGGCATGGGCCTCTCCTTCTGGCGAATTGAACATCTCATCATCCACTTCATGCATGATAATCTTTGCATCGGTGAGGGACTTCAGTTTGGCGTTGCCACAGGTATGATCTGGATGTCCATGCGTGTTCACGATGTATTTCAAGTCAAGCGCCTTTTCCTTAATTCTATCAGCGACCCGCTCCTCGTCACCGGCTGGATCAATAACCAGCGCTTCCTTGGTCTTGGCACATGAGACAATGTAACAAAAAACGTCCATGAAACCCACTTTCATCTGTTCAATGTCCATCAAGCTTTTCCTCCTGAAGTGACCCTTCGACTGCGCTCAGGGCCTTCGGCTAAAGTGAGCTAAAGTGCCTAAAGTCGGTAAAGTAAATCAGAGGAATCTCCCTAGAAACTCCCTGAAGCAAGGGCAGCAATCTCACACTTCGCTTCGAGATTGCGGAGCCTGTTCCGAGCCAGCTACTTCTTAGGAAAGGACACCAACAAAACATGAGATTGCTTCGCCCCTCACTCAATGGGGGCTCGCAATGACACTTTAGTTATCGCATCTGTATCAGTTCATGATGCGGAGAATTTCTCAAATAGGGAAAGCATCTGTTCTTTGTAGTCTTCAGGGAGCCTGGAAAACTTTGTAGTCTTCAGGGAGCCTGGAAAAATTCTCCTTTGGGATTTCCACAAATTCCGCATTACTTCTGACCAGCAGTCTACCCTCATCATCCCTGATCTCTGCCCTTGCCCTTATCTTAGGCGG
>JASFEQ010000295.1:0-5862 GCA_050124735.1 Desulfobacteraceae bacterium
AGAAAGGGAGAATACACCTTCTCCATACTCGATGACAGCGGGATATTTGACAAAGATCCTGATGACGAAGCGGGTGTTGTCCAGGCCCTGAACGCTGCCTTCCTCGTCAAACTCACAGGGGCCACGCACCCTGTATCGGAACGCGCAGAGCGGTTTCTCGCCCATATGGCCGATTCAGACCCGTGGGCTGCAATTGCCCAATTTTACCTTGACGGACTAACCCTGGTTCATCAGGAAATCGAAGACATCTGCAAACAAGACGCTCAATTTGCCGACCGTTTAGGAAGTCTTTCGGACTGGCTGTCAAATCAAGAAAACACAAAGCATACCAACGACATCGCAGAAGCGATCTGGTCCGTCTTTTTCCCGGAAGCAAACGGCATCCTGTCAAACAAACAAGAAGGCATTGAGGCCCTACGGGCCAAGCGTATTGTCACTATTAGTGAGCTGAACAAGAGCCCGATCACCGATCCAGCCCGACAGATCCTCTTCACATCCAATGTGCTGCTCACCATCTGTCCCCCTTCCAGATCGATAGAAGAACTTTCTTACTCCCGCACACTTAAAGAAAAGCTCCGAGAGATCTGTCGTGAACCCCAGCTTTTCTCTTATGACCACCCCATACCAATGGGTGTTGAACCGGGAAAAAACGAGGTCCTTTATGGGCTCCGAGGCCTAGACGCGGCCTTTGAGTTCGAACGCAACCGCGGCAATGTCTCACAGGATACAAGAGCTGTCTGCGTGCTGTCGGTCTCTACGACCCACAGGGGCCTTCAGCAGGTTGCAAAGGGATGGCTGGAGGAAGAATTTGTCCATTCAGACAGACTTAAAAACATGGATGTTTACATATTCACCGAATCAGATACGCAACGCCTCATTGACGAAATCCTCACCCCGGCAGCCGCCCACTACCTTGATCTAAAAGATGAGAAAGAATCATTTGGCGTTTTTGGTGTGGATGGTGAGTATGGCAGGCACTACAGTTTTCTTAGGGCAATGGCCCCCTTCTGGAACATCTTCGTCCAACCGGAAATAGAGGCCACGTTTAAGATCGACCTGGATCAGGTTTTTCCCCAGGCGGAACTCGTTGAGCAGACAGGCGCTTCCGCTTTTGAACATTTCAGTACGCCCCTCTGGGGAGCACGTGGTTTGGATGCCAGCGGACAACCCGTGGAACTGGGCATGATCGCCGGCGCCCTCGTGAACCAGAAAGACATGGACAAGTCCCTATTTACCCCGGATGTCCCCTTCCCGAACCGATCCCCATATCGGGACGAATACATTTTCTTCAGCACCTTGCCCCAAGCCCTTTCCACAGAAGCGGAAATGATGACACGCTATGACACGAACGAATTGGACGGCAGAATAACGTGCATCCAACGGATCCATGTCACTGGTGGAACAACCGGGATCCTTGTTGACAGCCTCCGCCGTTATCGTCCATTTACCCCATCGTTCATAGGACGGGCAGAGGACCAGGCATATATCCTTTCTGTCCTCCTCAATCCGGGAACCAGGCTTGCTTATGCCCATAAGGATGGGCTTATTATGCGTCATGACAAGGAAGAATTTGCGCAGGAAGCCATACAATCCGCTTATGTGGGCAAACTTGTGGCTGACCATGTTCGTATCCTTTACTTTTCCGCATACGCCAAGGCGCTTGCTCATGACGTGCAAAAACTGAAAGAGACCATTGACCCGTTCACAGGATGCTTCGTATCCAGAATTCCAACAACCGTTGTCTTTCTTCGGTTCGCTCTCAAGGCGGCATCCTTCTTTGAGGAGGATAAAAGGGAACAAGGGCTTGAATTCGTTCAGGCTGGAGCAAGGCGCATTAAGAGCGCTCTCAAGTTTGCAGGGGGTGATCCTAGCACATTGAAGCAGCAGTATGAAAAAGAACGTTTTGCTTGGGACCTCTATTATGACACCCTCTCAGCCGTGGAAGAGGGGTTAAGGGAGGACGACAGTTTCGCTCTGAAGTTGAAGCGAAAGGCGCTGGCAATTATTAAAGAGTGTGCCATCCGCTTTGCAAGGCAATCTCTATGTGACCAGTGAAAGGAGGATTCGATGCCGCATTTTGTTCTTGAATATTCAGACAATATTCTGGAGGAAGTAGACTTCAAAGGCTTCTTTAAAAAACTCCATACCTTGCTTGTCGATGTGGGCCCATTTAACCTTTCTGACATCAAAAGTCGTGCCACCCGCCACCAGCAGTTCTATGTGGCAGATGGTCAAGAATCAAATGCCTTTGTCCACTTGACCCTCTCGATTTTCAAAGGTAGGGATTTAAGCATTCGACAAGCGGTAGGTGAAAAAATATTGGCTTTTCTCAAAGGGGAATTTGCGCGCTCTTTCGAGGAACTGAACTGCAGTTACACGGTGGAAATCAAGGAAATGGACAAGGAAACATACTTTAAGGTAATGAGTGGGAAGTTGTAACTACCCCATCTTCTTCAGCCGCTCTTCAGCCTCCTTCTTGTGGTCTTCATCATCCGCATCTTTTATGGGGAGTTCCAAGACCTTGCTGTACGCCGCCACTGCCAGGTCCTTTTTCCCCATCTTTTCATAGGTAATCGCCAATTCCAGATGATGATTAATGTGGGAAGGATTCAGTTGGATCGCCTTCTTGAAACAATCCACAGCGTTCTCCATGGAGGCCTCTTTGGGCACACCTCCCAGGAACATGTTGGCGAAGTTTTTCTCGATCCAGCTCAAACTAGACAGTCTCCGGTGCCACCGGCCCAATACGTGCCAAGCCACATCATCCTGCGCATCAATAGCCAGGGCCTCATCCACCTCACTCTTCACTTCTTTTGACAACTTGACCCGTTCTTTAGCGCCTGCATCAAGAGCGACCCTCCCGATGGCAATACTGAGGAAGAGGTGCCCCTTGGACCCGTTAGGATTAATCGCCACGGCTTTTCGCGCACATTCATAGCCCTTCTCATAGTAGGACCTACGTTCTTTTGTATCAGCCAGCTTCTCTCCCACGTCCACATAAGCCCTGGCCGACTTCCATGCGGCCTCATAGTTTTTTGGCTCGGTTTCCAACGCTGTGCTGTAATACTCTAGGGCAGCTTTGTTGTCGAATTTCTTGTACGCGGCATCCCCTTTTGCGATCAGGGACCCTGCAGAACTGCCCTCTGTTGCGTAAAGAGATCCACTGAGCAACAGCAAAAGTATCATCATAAGCACTGCCATACCCCGTTTCATAGCCACCTCCCACATCGTTAGGATTGAAATGCACCTTTTTTCCCGTGGAGTATATGTAAAAAGCCCAGAAGGGATCAAGCAGTAATTGTCAGCAAGGGTAGTTGGATACAGATGCACTTGACTCAGGATCGGCAATTCCCCTATTCTGCCAGGCGAAGAGAAGCATGTATAAGCCAAACACGGAGAATCCACAAAACATTTCCAAGTAGAGGGTGACAGCCATGACCAAGCTCAAGCTTTTGCGCCTCAAAAATGCGATGGTCCTTGCCAACTTCATATCTAATGTAATCGGTGTATCCGTGGTCCTTTTCTTGGCCCACAGGATCGATCCAATAGGATACCCGGAAATCGCAGATTTGGTTCACCGTACCAATATGATCTTTGTCCCCGCCGCTTTTTTGCTACCCATTATCATAACCCTCATCTATGAAAAGCCCATTCGGCGTTATCTGGACTTGAAATACCGCGAAGTGCCAGTTTCACAGGAGTTTACGACCCGTGTACATCAGAGACTGCTCAATGAACCTTTCTTTCTCATCGCCGTTGATTTGGTCATCTGGTTTGTTGCTGCGCTACTTTACCCTGCCCTTTTTTGGACATTTGGCGCTGATAAGGCCACGATTCACGGCGCTTTTTTCTTGAATCTTCACACGGGCTTGATAACCTCCACGGTTGCCTTTTTTGTGTTTGAACATGTCCTCC
The DNA here is from genome assembly GCA_050124735.1 of Desulfobacteraceae bacterium. Taxonomy (GTDB): domain Bacteria; phylum Desulfobacterota; class DSM-4660; order Desulfatiglandales; family HGW-15; genus JASFEQ01. The sequence goes on from JASFEQ010000295.1 coordinate 3,916, forward strand.
AAAAGAGGGTGGTGCCCGACTTCTTTCCGAATGGGGGCCTGTATATGACACCCAGGACCATACGGATTCGCATTCGCACGAGACTCATCGCTTTCCTTTTTGCCTGTAACCTGGTCCCCTTTATTGCCATTCTGACTCTACTCCAGGGGTCATACTATTCTGATCTTGCTCCAGCACTCATATTAGGACAACTGCGATCCGTTATCATTGCAAACGCCTTGATGTTCATGGCTGTTGGCATATGGCTCACCATCCTGGTCAGCAGCAACTTGACAAGACCTTTGCAGGAAATCATCCGAGTGCTAAGAGGCGTGCGAAATGGGGACTTTGACAAGACGGTTCAGGTAACTTCCAATGATGAAATCGGGTATACAGGTGACGTGATCAACGAGATGAATGAGGGGCTTAGGGAACGGGAATTTATAAAAGAGACATTCGGGAAATATGTGGCCCAAGAGGTTCGAGATGAGGTCCTCTCTGGCCGAATTCCCCTGGATGGTGAAATGAAAGAAGTGACGATCCTGTTTGCCGATCTGCGCGACTTCACCCCCATGACCGAATCCCACGACCCGAAGCTCGTTATCAAGATTATGAACAGCTACTTCAAAGAGATGGCCGATGCCATCCAGCAAGAGGGCGGCTTGGTCCTCCAATTTCTTGGTGACGAGATCTATGCCGTGTTTGGAGCACCCATCTCTCGAACCGACCACCCTGAACGGGCAATCAAAGCGGGAATCACCATGAACCAAAGACTGGTTGATCTCAATGAAGGCTTTTCAAAACAGGGCTGGCCAGCCCTGAGACACGGCATCGGCATCCACACGGGTGAGGCCATAGCCGCCAATATTGGAAGCCCTGACCGACTCTCTTACCTTCTGGTGGGAGACACGGTCAATCTGGCCTCCCGGCTTCAGGGATTAACCAAGGAATTGGGAAGGGAAATCATTATCAGCCAGGCGACGCGCTCGCGTTTAGGGGATGATCTCCCATTGAAAGAGTTGCCGGCAACAAGAGTCAAAGGAAAGAGCCAGCCAGTGGAAATCTTTGCTCTCGCCTGAGTCGGGGTCAGACCTACACTCTTGACAAAGCAGGGTTCTCTCTCCATAATCCTGCCATAAAGCGACCATCAAGATAGAAGGAGAAGCTTTGGCAAGACCGTTACGGATACAATATCCTGGGGCTTTCTATCATATTACTTCAAGGGGTAACGAGCGAAGAAATGTCTTTCGAATCAACAGGGATAGAAAGCGATTTCTTTCATACCTGGAAAGTGCCACTCAGCGTTACGGGGCTGCGATACACGGCTTCTGCCTTATGAATAATCACTATCATCTATTGGTCGAGACTCCAGGGGCAAACCTATCCCAGATTATGCATCATATAAACTCCGCGTATACAATGTATTTCAATGTGAAGTACGAAAGAGCCGGACACCTTTTTCAAGGCCGATACAAGGCCATATTAGTGGATGTGGACGAATACGCAAAGGAGTTGTCCCGTTATATTCATCTAAATCCAGTCCGGGCCGGAATCGTAGATGACCCTGAGGATTATCCTTGGTCCAGCTATTCTTTTTACATAGGAAAGCAAAAGTCTCCAAAATGGCTTGTCAAAGATTTTATTCTTAGTTTCTTTAGGGGAACCAGTCTGCAAAGAAGAAAAAGATACAAGGCATTTGTTCTTTCTGTGCTCAATCAAGGTTATGAAAATCCGCTGAGACATGTGGTGGAATCCACCATATTGGGGTCCGCTGATTTCGTGGAGCAAATACGAGAAACATATCTCAAAACCAAGATGCCTGACCGTGATTTGCCTGCTCTCAGGAGACTGGCCCACAGACCTACTTTTGAGGAAATCAAAAAGGCGGCTGGCAGTGTGTTTGGGAGAAATGAGGTATTAATCAGGCATGTAAGCCTCTATTTTTCGCATAAGTATAGTGGCAGGACA
>JASFEQ010000296.1:0-5852 GCA_050124735.1 Desulfobacteraceae bacterium
CGCCCGTGACGCGCTGGAACTTGGCGTCCACACGGCTGTTTATCCATTCCTTGATCTCAGTGACCTCAATGGTCTCCCCTTTCCGAGGGACCACTGCGGCCACCGGCGTTTCCCCCCACCTCTCGTCCGGCACACCGAAAACAGCCACCTCTTCGATGGCAGGGTGCTGGATCACGATCTCTTCGATGTCCTTTGGGTATACATTTACGCCGCCGCTTATGATCATATCTTTGATGCGATCAACAAGAAAAAGATATCCGTCTTCATCCACATAGCCCGCATCGCCGGTATGGACCAAGCCGTTAACAATAGTCTGTTCTGTAAGATCGCTCCGTTTGTAATAACCGGTCATCACAGTGGGACCCGTGCCACAGATCTGTCCAATCTCACCGACGCCACACTCCTGCCCCTCCTCGTTGAGAATCCGCATCTCAAAAAACGCAGGCGGGACACCCACAGAACCCACCTTTCGAACGGCGTCGTGCTTGTCCAAGACCGTGATGAAACCCTCGGTCAGGCCGTAAAGCTCATAGAACCGGCCCGGAAGCAGTTCGTTTAATCGGTTCTTGTATTCAAGATGAAGTGGGGCGCCCACGTTGTGGATCATCTCAAGGGATTGGAGTGCCTTCGGCTCAAATGCCGGACTGTTGAGAATGGCTATGATCTGAGAAGGTACCATGACGATGTGGGTAACCCTTTGCTCCTCAATGTCCCGGATGACCCCTTCCGCATTAAAGGCCTCGTGGAGAATGTAGGTGCATCCCAGGTACATCCAGGGCATGAGATCCAGCATGGCGCCATTAAACACGATTGAACCGGCATGAAGCGCCACACTCTCGGGCGTCATCCGCCAGGCGGAAGCGAACAGTGTGCAGTACATGGCACGGATGTAATGGGTATGAACGATTCCTTTGGGCGCGCCGGTGGTACCACTCGAATACATGATGTTATAGACATCCGAATCGGTCAATCCCGGCTCTTGGGGGTTTTCTTCAGAGGCCTTGCCTATTAATCGCTCGTAGTTCTGGAATCCCTCGCGCGGCTCAGCACGAACTAGGACGAAATGGCGGACTTGAGAGAGTTCACCGCGGATTCGGTCCAGGCTATCCGCAAAGGAGCCATCTGCTATGACCAGGACTGTATCCGAATCCTGGAGCAAGTTTGACAGTCCGCTCTCCTGAAGCAAAGTACTGCAGGGAACGATGACAATACCCGTTTTTGCTGCGGCCCAATAGGCCGCCATCAATTCCAGGCAGTTGGGGAGGATGGTGGCCATCTTTTCTCCTTTGCGAACGCCCAGATCGAGCAGTGCGTTTGATAGTCTGTTCACATAGGCATTGAATTCGCGATAGGTGAACCGCTGCTCTCCGATGACAAACGCCAGATGATCGGGCCTGTATCGGGCATGCCGCGGCAAGAGTGTGCCGATGTTCATGGTCTCCTCCTTTCCGTGCAGTGGATGTATGGTTCAAAAAAAGTGGCTCTTAACTTAGCGTTTGCCCCGGGACTTCACATTTTCTTTATATATGAGAGTGACGCCGTCATCGACCTTCCCGCTACCCATACCATAAACCCAGTATTCGAGAGTGATGAGTGTAGAGGGGAACCTCCAGACTCGGCTGATTTGGTCCTGCCCATAGCCATTTTTGCCCAGCTTCTGCATGTCAACCTCCTCTTTATCCCTATAGGTTACCGGACCATATTTCGTGATAAGTTTTGTTTCCAAAATTTCAAAGAGGACTCTGAAATGGCTTCCCTTTGGTGTGAGCACAACCTCCCTGAGTTGATTGGTCTTGTCGTCCATGACAAAACTCACCGTGAATTTTGTATTGGCAAAGGTCAGGTCATTGATTTCCTGGCTCACATATATCCCCTCTTGTTTGTCTATGATGGGCTCCCGCCTCCGTTCAACTTTTCCTTTGAACGCATTTTCGAGCTCTCTCTCTGTCATCCCCCATCGGGCTTTGTTCCACCCTTTTACATCTTCAGCTCGAGCCGAAGTTTGCAATGGTAAAAGTGTCACCGCAAACACACCTAACATGATTTGAACAGTCCTGAAATAGCGCACGCTATATTCTCCTTCCCCGGTTTGGTGGGCTCATTAGCTCATAAGCTGATCAGCTGATAGCTCTTAATAACCCATTACTGTCCTGAAGAGGGTGCCATTTCCTTTGGAACGAGCACGATTTCAATCCGCCGATTCCTGGTCCGTCCCTTTTCGGTCTCGTTAGAGGCAATGGGCTGGTATGGTCCATACCCTGTGGCTGAGATCAGGCGTGGATCCACACCGATTTTCTCCTGCAAATACCTGGTCACAGCAGTTGCCCGGGCCACAGAGAGTTCCCAATTTGTAGGATACCTCTTCGCCAGATCAGCCCCAATGGGGACGTTGTCCGTGTGGCCTTCAATACGAATGGTCTGATCCTTCACGTTCAACAATACCTTCCCAACGCGCTCCAATACCTTTACACCCTGGGGCTTTATGGTGGCTCTTCCCGAGTCAAACAGGATCTCATCCACCATGTTCACCTTCAGTTTCCCCTTCAGCTGCGTGATTGTAATTTTGCCCTTCTTTATCTCTGACTCCATATCCTGCACCAAATCTTCATACATGGTCTTGACGCCAAGTATCTCTTCTGTCTTCTCCACCTCCAAGGCCTGTGCCTTCGCCCGCAGGGCTTCATTCTCTTGCTTCAGAATCTTGTTTTGCTTTCTCAAATCGGCAATCTGTTCCCCCATGGTGCCCGATTTGGCCTTTAAGATCTCTTCGAGATTTGTATTATCCTGTTGCAGTCGAGCCATTTCCCCCTCAAGAGAAAGGACCTTCAGTCGCAGCTCTCTTATCTCTTTTTCCAGGGCATTCTTTTCTGATTTCAAGGCCGCCAGCTGATTGGATAATTTTTCACTCTCTCGCTCCTTCATCCGATACTTCTCGCCACTCACACAACTCCCTGAGATGACGACCGTCAAAACAAGCAAAAAGAGACAGCAGACTCGCGTTTTCATTTCCATAACGCCCTCCAGAGCTCACAGCGCTGAGCTCGTTATCAGTAATTAGTTATATATTACTGCCCCCCAGTTGAACGGCTTCCAAGCCCAACAGGATAAACATTGATTCCCCGTGCATACCACCGATGTCCAGACTAGTCACTATATAGCGAATATGTCATCCTACGTCAAACAGACGGCATCCTCAACATTTACCGGGGCTGGCCCCAAATAATGGCCTCAACCTATACTATAACGCCCGTTGACCAGGTTTCTCCTCAGGTGAATGGGTGCCAAATTCAACAGAGCTGGCAGCGACTGGAAAGTGTTTCCAGAACTTGATATAATATTTATGAGTATTCTGGCGATCCAGGTCGCTACGGCAAAGAGAGGTGAGATGGTCTTCTTAGATAAATGGAAAGCGAAAGTCTAGTTTTGAATATCGTGCGTGTGGGCAATAATATAACTTATAGCAGCCTCAAAGAAATAGGAAATAAAATCTTGGAGGCGTTTGAAGGCATTATAGAGGAATTCAGTCTGTCCCATCATGATACCCCTATGATGGATAGTATTGATGCCTTTCTGTTAACAAAAGTACTCCACGAAGAATTTGGTGGACACATCCTGGGGATCACCGATGCAGACCTAACGACCGATGATGAAGGCGAGTTCTACAATACGATCTTTGGTGGCAAGAATCCTCAGAATGACGTGGCCGTGGTTTCCACAAAGAAGCTTACGCCCACAGAGATGGACTCATCAAAGGATTATGACCTGTTTATCGAAAGGACCCTAAAAGTCTCTCTGCACGAGGTGGGCCACAATCTTGGCCTTATAGATCATGGTTCTTACATGACAACAAGAGACGGATCCTTGTGCCCCATGAGCAAAGGAGAATTTAACAAATTCGGGTATTGGGGGTATGTGAGAGCGATTATTGATGGCAGAGGTCTGCAATTTTGTGATGCGTGCTCGCATTTTTTGGAAAAAATCCACGCCTACAGGAACCAGTTGACCAAATTGCTGGAAGACGGTCTTGGGGTCTGAGCGGGGAAAAAGGGCAGCAGGAAAAACTAGGGGACGCCCTTTAGATTTCCAGTTTCTAAACCCAGGGAAGGCGCGGCAAGGAGCACGGAGGTAGGATTGAAGGAGTCCAACAATACATGGATGGGATGAGAATTCTTCTCTGCGTCCTGTTTGGCTTCGGCGTTCTCTTGGAATCTCTGCTACTCGTTGGGTTTTATGCAGAGGAGTTGGGCATTAAACTTCTGGTGTCTCTGGTTGTTGGCCTTCTCTTTCTTGGGATCGGACTCATCAAGGCGCCTGAGCTTGGTTTTTACACGCATATCCTCATAAGCTTTGCAGTCTATGCATGTGTCTTCGCAATCCTTTTTCGCAAAAAGATCATGCCCATCGTCAGCGAAAAGACGCTCCTGGTCCTCAATATGGCCCTCTGGTATCTCTTCTTCGCCTATTCCCCCTTGTTGTCTTTCAAGATAAAGCTTCTCATCTGCCTGATCCTCATCCCCATGACCATAAGCGTTAACTTGATGGCATTCATTGATCACGTTGTGGGGCTTGGATTAACGCTTCTTTTCTATACATGGTTCCTGGTCATGATTGTCTTCCTCGGTCTGGCCCAGTTCCCGTTCTGGAACCTTTCCTTTTTCTTTGATCAGATTAGTGCATCCCGGCTGGGGTTCGTGGATGTCTTACTTACGGGGATGGTCTTTTCCTATATTGTCATTCACGCCATTTATGTCTTGGCGTTAATACCCTATCCCTATGATAACGAAATGTCTTTCAGGGAGAGATGGAGGGAAGTCAAAGAGCACGCCAGAGTGCTCATCGAAAAGTATTCCCATCAACAGCTCATGCAGGAGGAAGCCTTGCTCATTATCCTGATCCTAGGCGGGCTTCTCGCTGCAAATCTCTTTCTTCAACTCATACCTGACCATCTGGCTATCAATTCCCTGATAGTCATCGTACCACAATTGATTTCAAGACGTTTCAGCGTGAAAGCCCAGAGAAGCGATGAACTGTTGAGCCCATAGGCTGTTTATCTAATGACCAGTTCAGCCGTTCCTCATTGCAGTGGCGCGGTGGGTTGTTCGGTGGGTTCTTGCGAAAGATCGGTGACCTCTTTTTCCATCAACTGAGACTCACTGAAGTCCAATACAACGGATTGGGCTCCGAAGCTCTTTGCCAACATCTCCATGGTTTGTCTTGCAGATTTTTCAATCTCCGAGCTTAACTGCTTGATCAGTTGATTTGCCATGGAAGAGGCCTGCATTTTTGCCTCGTCTTTTAACCTGTTCTTATCCTCTTCAGAAAAGTCTTTTGAAAACACTCTACCAATAAGAGGTGGTAACAGCCAGTCCAACAACTTGGCACTCTGTTCATCATAAAAACTGATATCTTTTATATTGATGTTATACAAGCACTTTGGCATTGTTATCATGAACCGGTCCTGACCCGCATCCGTCACCTTAAAATCAGGGCTTTTCAGGTCATACCAGAAATCTATTTCAAACTGAAACACCATGGCCATCTTCATATTGGACATCAGCCACGTAAGATACTTCTTTCCCACTTTGCCAAGCCAGTTCTCAGCCGTTGTGACAATCTCTTTGGTAAAGGCCTTAAACACCACCAGTTCACCCACCGATTTCATATTCTCCACAAAGGCATAGATCTGGTGTTGTTTTGAGCCCTGGCCAGGCGCTTTTTTGCCAAAGGCCCTCTTTACTATAATGGATCCTGCGACCCCTAAAACAATGCCTATCACTATCGCGATGAGCGCCGTGTCCATTTTTCATCCCCCATTATTTTATGCGCTGAGCTCAATTAAATAAATTTTCGTC
>JASFEQ010000297.1:0-5819 GCA_050124735.1 Desulfobacteraceae bacterium
ATGTCATCTCCGGTCTTCACAAGCCCGACTCAGGCGTTATCACCTTTGAGGAGAAACGTATAAGCGGCTTGCCTCCCCACAAGATTGCCAGTCTAGGGATTGGGAGGACATTTCAGATCGTGCGGCCCCTGATAGATCTCACTCTCATTCAAAACGTGGCTATCGCTGTACTCTACGGAAGGGAAGGCATCAATGACCCCAAATTGGCATGGGAACGTTCAGGAGAAATCCTGGATTTCACGGGACTTTTGCTGAAGGCCAACAAGCTCCCCGGCCAATTGGCCTTAGAGGATCGGAAGCGGCTTGAGATCGCCAGGGCACTGGCCTCCAAGCCGGCAATTATCCTTCTGGATGAGGTCTTTGCCGGATTAAACCGCAAAGAGATTGAAGGCGCCATAGACCTCACTTTTCGGATCAGAGATCATTTCAAAGTGACGGTATTTATGATCGAACATGTGATGAAGGCGATCATGGGGACCTGTTCGAGGGTCCTCGCGCTGCACAACGGCGCCAAGATCGCTGATGGCAATCCCGCAGAAGTGGCAAATAATCCGGAGGTGATCAGGGCCTACCTGGGAGCAGCTTATGCTGAGCGTTAGGGAGCTGGTCGTATTATACCAGGAATTGAGGGCCCTCAGGGGCATTTCTATTGAGGTGGCAGAGGGGGATCTGGTGGCCCTCATTGGGTCTAACGGCGCTGGAAAAACCACGCTCCTAAACACCATCTCCGGCCTGATACCCGCTGCACAGGGCCAAATTTCTTGGCAAGGGACCCCCATTTCTGGCCTCTCTGCAGACGAGATTTGTCGAGAAGGAATCATTCAGGTCCCAGAAGGCAGAAAACTCTTTGCCCAAATGACTGTGGGGGAGAACTTGGAAATGGGGGCCTATCTCCCATTGGCACGGAAACACTTCAGGGAAAGCCGCGATCGGGTTTTCGAGATCTTTCCCAGGTTGGGCGAACGAAGGCGACAGGTGGCAGGGAGTCTCTCTGGAGGGGAGCAACAGATGGTGGCCGTGGCGCGAGCGCTCATGGCCCGCCCAAAACTGCTCATGCTGGATGAGCCCTCTCTGGGACTGGCCCCCATAATGGCTGCTGAAATCTTCAGTGTTATCTCTGGGTTGAACAAGCAGGGACTCACCGTGCTTCTGGTCTCCCAGGAGGTTCTTCATACGCTGTCCACGGCCACATATGCTTATGTGCTGGAAAACGGCAAGGTGCCGCTGGACGGACCCGCTGAAAGTCTTCTGGAAGATTCCAGAATCAAGGAATCCTATTTGGGCCTGTAGATGCCCATAATGAACGCTGTAGTGAGCGACATGAATAATATGATATTGGAGTAGGTGTCATTGCGAGCGCCAGCGAAGCAATCTCAGGAGATTGCCACGTCGTCCCTGAAAGGTTTCGGGGACTCCTCGCAATGACCTTTTCTTATTGGCGTTCACTATAGAAACACCAAAAAAAGGAGGTTGGGAAGATGAGAAAAAATCTGTTCAAAAATGTTTTGTTTGTGACCCTGGCCGTTTCCTTAGCTCTAGCTCTGGGTCTCCAGAGCTCGGCCCTGGCCGCAGAGGAGGCGCTCGTGATTGGGGGTTCTCTGCCCCAGACTGGGAGGTTTGCCGAGACAGCAAAATGGATTCAAAGGGGGATGGAATACTGGGCTGAGGAGGCGAATACCAAAGGGGGGCTCCTGGGTCGGAAGGTGGTTTTCAAGATCTACGATGACGAATCCAGTCCAGCAAAAGCAGTCACCTTTGCGGAAAAGGCCATCACTGTGGACAAGGTGGATCTTCTTTTTGGGGGCTATCCCGGGACTGCGGCCCGTGCGGTGATGCCCGTGGCGGAAAAACACAAGTACGTTTATGTCTCCATGGGGGGACACATGAAGAGTTTTCAGCAGGGCTATACCTATTCAATTGGTGGCCCGCCTCTTATGGGCGAATGGTGGTACGAGGGATTCTACCAGTGGTTCAAGACGGTTCCAGCGGATCAGCGCCCGAAAAGAGCCGCCATTTACACCATGAATAACCCCATAGGCACGGCTCTGACAGATTCGATTTTGCGCATGACCGATGATCTGGGTATGAAACGTGTCATTGACGAGAGGTACAATCTGCCTCTTCCCGATGCAACGCCTCTCGTCGTCAAGGCGAAGCAGATGGACTGTGACATCCTTTTCGCCAATGGGTTTTTTGCCGACGGCGTTTTGACCATCCGTGCAGCCAAGGCATTGGGTTATAACCCAAAGGTGATTGTTCAGGGTGTGGGGTCCGTGATACCAGCCTGGGTCAAAGAACTGGGAAAGGATGGGGATTATGTATTTTCGGGGACTTCTCTACACAACAAACTGATTTACCCCGGGAACGACAAACTAAATGCCTTTGTGAAGAAGAACTATAACTTGCCCGCCTATCCAGTCTACTTTGGCTTCGGATATTGCTGGATGCAGACCCTGTCCCAGGGGGTGGAAGGCGCTAAAAGCCTGGATCAAACCAAGATCCGCGACTGGCTCAAATCCCATACCGTAAATACCATTGCCGGTCCCATGAGCTTTAATGATAAGGGCCTGCCCAAACCCATCAACTTCTGCACACAGGTGATAAACGGCAAGGTGGAGCTTATCTGGCCCAAAGAGGTTCGCACCGCAAAGCCGGTTTATCCAAAACCTAAGTGGTAATAGGTGGATTTTGGGGTGAGGATTTTCCTCGCCCCTGATTTCCTTTTTCATGCTTCAAATTTTTGGGTGATCCAGTATGAATGCCGTTCTCGTCCTTCAATCCCTTATAAGCGGCATCATGATGGGGGCCGTTTATGCCCTTTTGGGGGTGGGGTTTTCCCTAACTTGGGGGGTGATGAAGGTCATTCACATCTCTCACGCAGCCTTCGGTCTGATTGGTGCTTTTCTGGCCTATAGCCTTCTCAAGTGGTGGGGGCTAGATCCCATTCTTTCCCTGATTATTTCTGTGCCTTTACTCTTTCTTTCCGCCTGTCTGGTCTATCGTTTCCTCATCACACACATTACCCAGGCCAAAGAGGTCATCGTTTCATCCATGATCCTCACTTTTGGAATCGCCATCATCCTGGAAAACCTCATGCTACTCATCTGGAGTCCTGACCCAAGGCTTCTGACCACCGCTTATACGAGCAAGGTTCTCATCCTCGGTCCCCTCTATTTTCAATATCCCAGGTTGGCTGGATTCCTCATGTCTGTGGTGGGCGTTCTTGTGATCCATTTCTTCCTGAAAAAGACTCTCACGGGAAAAGCGGTTCGGGCGGCCTGGCAACAGTCTGATGCAGCGCAGCTCTATGGAGTCAATCTCAAACGCATTAGCATGGTCACTTTTGGCCTGGCCGTTGCCTCGGCCGGCGCAGGCGGGGTAGGCATGGCTTTCCTCTATTCCTTTGATCCTCACACGCACAACCTCTGGCTGATCTATCTGTTTCTGGTGGTTATCGTGGGCGGCGTGGGCAACGTCATCGGGACGGCCTTAGCGGGTCTCATCATAGGTGTGATCACCGGTTTGTCCCTCGCCTTCTTGCCCTATCAATGGGTTAACCTCATCACCTTCGGCCTGCTCATGATCATCCTTTTGATCAGACCCCATGGGCTCTTTAGAGGCGAGGTATGAACATGGTGCAGACTAAGACCAAATTCCCTCTCCTCGCTCTCATCGCTCCCGTTCTTTTGCTGGGGCTTGCTATTTTCCCCTGGATGGGGCTGCCCGTCTATTTTATTTCACTGCTCTTCACCGTTTTTCTCTATGTCACTCTGGCCTCTTCATGGAACCTCATTGGGGGCTTCGCGGGATACCTTTCCTTCGGCCATGTGGTTTTCTTCGGCATTGGAGCGTACGTCACGGCAATCATGATGAAAGGCCTGAACCTCTCTCCCCTTTGGACCATTCTCTCCTCCATTCCTGCCGGGGGCATGGCCGCCTTGATCGCGTTCATCGTGGGATACCCCTGCCTAAGGCTAAGGGGGCCATATTTCGCTGTCATCACCTTTTGTTTGGCTTTCGTAGTGGAACTGGGGGTCAAAAACCTGGACATACTTGGCGGGCCTGAGGGGCTCTGGCTAAAGTCCATGGATCTGCCTATCCATGTTATTCGGGCCATTATGTTTGAAGTGATGTTGGTCATCATGGTTCTCGCCATCGCATTGAGTATCTGGACCAGTCGATCCAAATTTGGGGCCGGCCTGCGGGCCATAAAAGAGGACGAAGAAGTGGCGCAAACCATGGCCATTAATGCCCCCAAACTCAAGATAAAGGCCTTTGCATTGTCAGCCTTTTTTCCAGGTATGGCAGGGGGTGTGTATGCCTATTATCTCACATACATCCATCCGGACATTGTCTTTGATGTGATGATCTCCATTCTCATTGTATTAATGGCCCTGTTTGGCGGGGGCGGAACATGGCTGGGTCCCGTTATAGGAGCCGTGGTTTTGACGCTCGTTAACGAAGGGCTTTCCACGTTCGTCAAGGCTGAGTTTGCCAGGATCATTTACGGTTGTCTTTTTATCGGTGTCATAATCTTCATGCCCAATGGCATTATGGAGTTCCTTAAAAGAGGGGGTGCAAAGGAAACGGGTTGAATGGGGATAAAAAGAGAGGAGAGAACGTATGGAGAAAAATCCGATTATTGGATTCCAAGTGGATCCTGCTGAGATCCGTTATATTGGAAACGATTTGCAGCGGCCCGAGTGCATTCTGGCAGAGCCCAGCGGTACCCTGTGGGCGGCCGATGCACGGGGCGGTGTGGCCAGGATTTCTCCAGATGGTGCGCAGGAAATAATCACACAATCTTTCGATGCAACCTTCAGACAAGCCTCCGACGATGCCAGCCGATTTACGGAGGGGACCCTGCCCAACGGTCTTGCCTTTGCGGAAAACGGGGATATACTCATCTCCAATTTCGGCACAGACGTCCTGGAGGTCATGGGCCGTGACGGGGAAACGAGGTTACTCTACGATACCATCGACGGGGAGCCCATCGGCAAAGTGAATTTCGTACTCAGGGATAGCAAGAACCGTGTCTGGCTCACCATCTCCACACGCATCAAGAATTGGATGAAGGCTATCAGTCCCAGCATCTCTGATGGCTATATCGCCTTGGCAGACGAAAAGGGATTGAGGATGGTGGCCGACGGATTCAGCTTCACCAATGAAATCCGCCTAGATGCTAAAGAAAAGTATCTCTATATTGTGGAGACCACCGGGCAAAGGATCTCCCGCATGAAGGTGGGCCCTGATGGTTCCCTGTCGAACAGAGAAGTCTTCGGCCCCAGCAAGCTGGGAAAGTTCGGATTTCCAGACGGCATTGCCTTTGACGCCTTCGGGAATCTCTGGGGCACATTGGTGATGGCCGATCAGATCTTTGCCATAACACCGGAGGGTGACTTCCACGTGGTACTTGATGACACGAACGAAGAGGCGGGTATGGCCCTGGAGCAGGCCTTTGTGGAAGATCGTGTGACACCGGATGACATGTTGGCTGCGGGCGGAACCATCGCACCCTGGTTTGCGAGCGTCACCTTTGGGGGAACTGATCTCAGGACGGCCTATATTGGAAGCCTGAGGGGGACGCGGATTCCCTATTTTCAGTCTCCAGTTCCCGGGCTTCCTATGGTCCACTGGCGCTAACGCATGCCAGCAGCGCCCAATCAAAACTGCCGAAAAAACCGGCTTATGAGAGGTTGATGGAAAATGTCCAGATGCAAGGCTTCCGAAATCCCGAGGAATGAGGCGTACAGAGAAGTACGCCGCAGTGACGAGGGATGAGGGTAACGCAGCCCTTCGACTTTGCTCAGGGCCATGAG
>JASFEQ010000298.1:0-5789 GCA_050124735.1 Desulfobacteraceae bacterium
CCTTAAGGCGGGTGCGCACGCTCTGAGGATAAACCCCGGAAACATAGGAGGGAGAAAAGCGGTTGAAAAGGTCATAAAGGAGGCGGATGCCAGAGATATACCGATACGGATCGGCGTTAACGCGGGCTCCCTACCCAAAAGAATCCTGAAAAAACATGGCCAGCCTTCTCCCGAAGCCATGGTGGAAACCGCCCTGGATTTTGTCAAGCTCTTTGAAGAACTCGGTTTTGAAAAGATAAAGGTCTCTTTGAAATCCTCCAACGTATTGAATACCATAGCGGCCTATGAGTTATTGAGCGAACAAACAGACTATCCGTTGCACCTGGGGGTCACGGAAGCCGGAACCCTTATATCGGGCACCGTAAAAAATGCCATTGGCATTGGTCTCTTGCTTTTCAAGGGCATTGGTGACACATTCCGCGTATCACTCACAAGAGACCCCCTGGATGAGGTGAAAGTGGCCTATGAGATTCTGCGCGCCCTTGACCTCAGGCACCGGGGACCGGAGATCATATCCTGCCCCACCTGTGCCAGATGCGAGATAGACCTATTCGGTCTTGTGGATGAGGTGGAAAGGGCTCTTTCAGGAATAAAGTCCTCTCCAAAGGTGGCCATCATGGGGTGCGTTGTGAACGGACCAGGAGAGGCGAAAGAGGCAGATGTGGGAATTGCCGGCGGCAGGGGACATGGTGTTTTGTTCAAGCATGGAGAACTTATAAAGAAGATCCCTGAACGGTATCTGGCCAAGATATTGATTGAAGAGGTAAAGAAATTGGCTGAGTCATAACATTTATCATTTATCATTATTATTCATTTTCCCGCTGACAATTCAGCCGTTTGAAAAGCCTCGGGCTAAGCGGCATTCTCTGGAGGTGCCAAAAAATTTACTCAGTGCCCTCAAGGATGGCGCACTAAGCGAGGGTGTTCTGAGGCCCTGTTCTCTCACTATTGAACTTGGCCTAGTCTCTATGTCCCCGCTCAGTGTGCGCAGGCGTCAGTGCAAGGAAGCCTCTAGCAGAAAACGTGCACAGAAGGCCTGGTTTTTGGCAGCTCCAGAGAACCCCGCTCAGCCCTCCGCGAGTCCTTGCGGGGCTGTTTTAAAGGGCTAAAATGTTGCTACCTCGGGGTACCAAACGTTATCAACTAGGCATTTGAAAATGATAAATGGTAAATGACAGATGACAAATGATTAATGGGGGAGGATTTTATAGACGACGATGAGATATTCCAACTATTTGATACCCACACACAAAGAGGTGCCAGCCGAGGCAGAGGTTATCAGCCACCAATTGATGTTGAGAGCAGGATTGATCCGGAAATTGACTTCCGGAATTTACACCTATCTCCCTGCAGGACTCCGGGCCATAAGAAAAGTGGAAAATATTATCCGGGAAGAGATGAACCGTTCCGGTGCCATCGAGGTCTTGATGCCTGCAGTGCAGCCTGCTGAATTGTGGCAGGAAAGTGGTAGGTGGGAATACTATGGACGCGAACTTTTGAGGTTTAAGGACCGTCACAATCGGGATGCCTGTTTAGGCCCGACCCATGAAGAGGTGATCACCGATTTAGTGCGGAAAGAGGTCCATTCCTACAGGCAAATGCCGATCAATCTCTACCAGATCCAAACAAAATTCAGGGATGAAATCAGGCCCCGGTTTGGCGTGATGCGCTGTCGGGAATTTACCATGAAAGATGCCTACAGTTTTGATGCCCAGGAGGAGGGGGCAGACAAGAGCTATGAAATTATGTATGAAACTTACGGCAATATCTTTCGCAAATGTGGGCTCAAATTCAGGGCCGTTGAGGCGGATACGGGAAGCATTGGAGGTAGCTTTTCCCATGAGTTCATGGTCCTGGCAAATACCGGGGAGGATCAGATTGTCAACTGTCTGAAGTGCGACTATGCGGCAAACCTTGAAAAGGCTGAGGTGAATCGGGAAGACCTTGAGCCTTCTCCCTCAGATAAGGAAGAGATGAAACCTGTCGAAGAGGTGAAAACGCCCGGTATTAGAACCGTTGAGGAGGTGACATCTTTCCTTTCCATTTCACCCAGCCAACTCATCAAAACACTCATTTTCAAATCAAATGGCGACGTGGTCGCTGCACTGGTAAGGGGTGACCATGAACTGAACGAGATCAAGCTTAGAAACCTGCTGGGTGCCGAACAGGTGGAAATGGCCGATCCCGAGCTAGTGACTGAGGTGTCTGGCGCTCCATTGGGATTTGCCGGCCCAATGGGTCTTAAAGTGCGTGTGCTGGCCGACCATGCCATAAAGGGGATGAAAAACGCCGTCACTGGCGGAAACAGACAAGATCTGCACCTGCGCAATGTGAACATGGAAAGGGATTTTCATGTGGATCTTTTTGGTGACTTGCGCATGATCACCCCAGAAGACTCATGTCCAAGATGCGGGGCTGAGGTACGGTTCGGTAGGGGCATTGAGGTGGGGCACGTATTCAAATTGGGAACCAAATATAGCGAAGCCATGGGAGCCGTCTTTTTGGATGAAGACGGCATTGAAAAACCCATTGTCATGGGATGTTACGGCATCGGCGTGGGAAGAACGGTTGCAGCTGCCATTGAACAGAATCATGACGAAAACGGGATTATTTTCCCCATCCCCATTGCGCCTTTTGAAGTGGTCCTTTTGCCTCTGCAAATGCACGAGCCAGAGGTGGTAAAGGCCTCTGAAAAGATATACACAGAATTATCGGAATCTGGTCTAGACGTCCTGCTTGACGATAGGGATTTGAGGGCGGGTGTTAAATTCAATGACGCCGATCTTCTAGGCGCCCCTGTCCGCGTTATTGTAGGGATGCGCAACCTGAAAAAAGGCCATGTGGAAATGAGGCTACGCGCAGAAAAGGAGAGTTCCAGAGTGCCACTTCAAGATGCCCCGGCCCTCATTAAGCAAAAAGTCAAAGAACTGTATGATTCGATTAAATGACATTACCGCTTCACTTCTCAGCTATCACCCAAAAGCAGACTTGAGTCTTGTGGAAAAGGCCTACGTTTACTCCGCCAAAGTTCATCAGGGCCAAGTTCGTCTTTCCGGAGAACCCTACCTTTCACACCCCTTAGAGGTGTCATATATCCTCACTCGGATGAAAATGGATGTGATCAGTGTGGTGTCTGGTCTTCTCCATGACACGCTGGAAGACACAAATGCTGAACTGCACGAGATCGAACGCCTCTTTGGCAAAGAGGCGGCCAATATTGTGGACGGCGTTACAAAGATTAGTAAGATGCAATTTACTAGCCACAAAGAACGTCAAGCGGAAAACATGAGGAAAATGATCCTCGCCATGGCCACGGACATCCGTGTGATCATGGTGAAGCTTGCCGACAGACTGCACAATATGCAGACCCTAGGCTTCCAGGTGCCAGAAAAGCAAAAGCTGATCGCCAGGGAGACCCTCGAGATTTACTCTCCCTTGGCGGGCAGAATGGGCATCTATTGGCTCAAATCCCTGTTGGAAGACCTCTGTCTTTACTATCTAGAGCCGGAGATTTACGAAACCATAAAGTCTGAGACTGCTGAAAGACGTGGCGCGAGGGAAAGATATATCCGGGAGGTCAAAGAACTCCTCAGTGAGAAGTTCAAGGAATCGGGCATAAAGGCCACGATCAAGGGGCGGCAAAAGCATTTCTACAGTATTTACAACAAAATGAAAGACCAGAACCTCACCGTAAACCAGGTATATGACATCCTGGCACTACGGGTTATCGTCAATTCAGTGAAGGAGTGTTATGAGATCCTGGGTCTGATCCATGCCATGTGGAAGCCAGTCCCAGGGAGATTCAAGGACTATGTTTCCCTACCCAAAGCAAACATGTACCAGTCTCTTCACACCACGGTGGTTGGTCCTCTTGGGCAAAGGATGGAAGTCCAAATCAGGACATGGCAGATGGATCAGATCGCTGAGGAGGGCATTGCCGCGCACTGGAAGTACAAAGAAGGGCGGGTGGCAAGCAAAACCGATGAAAAACAGTTCGCATGGCTCAGACGGCTTCTGGAATGGCAAAAGAATCTCCAAGATCCCCAGGAATTTCTGGATACCGTTCGTATGGACCTGTTTCCGAATGAGGTCTATGTATTCACCCCCAAAGGTGAGGTAAAAGAATTCCCGAAAGGAGCCACGCCCGTTGATTTTGCCTACAGTATTCATTCGGAGGTGGGAGAAAAATGCATTGGGGCCAGGGTAAATGGCAAAATGGTCCCCCTCCGATACCAGTTTAGAAACGGAGACATTGTAGAGATCATCACATCCACCAAACAGCACCCACGAGAAGACTGGCTTGACTTTGTAAAGACTTCCAGGGCCAAAACAAAGATCAGACAATGGATAAGAAATCAGGAAAGAGACGAAAGCATTAGCCTGGGGAAGGAAATCCTTGAAAAAGGCCTTGAACAGTCTCACTTGCGTCTTCCCAACATCTTGAAAAGCGAGCAAATATCAAGCATTTCAAAGGATTTCTCCTTTCACTCCGTTGAGGACTTGCTCGCAAACATCGGGTACGGCAAGTTATCAGCGAATCAAGTGATCGGTCGCCTTAAACCGAAGCTGGGGATTGAGGAGGAAAAGCCCACCGGTCTTGTCGGTAAAATGGTCTCCCGTATAAAGCGAAAAAAAAGTACCCGTGGGATCAAGGTGAAAGGACTGGATGACATCCTGGTGCGTTTTGCCAATTGCTGTCATCCTTTGCCGGGTGAGCATGTTGTCGGCTTTATAACGCGCGGGCGGGGTGTCACCATCCACAAACACAATTGCCGGCACATCCTTGATGCCGACCCTGAGCGCCGGGTGGAAGTCATGTGGGAGCCATCTGAACAAGATGTCTATCTGGCTCGATTGAAGGTGACTGCAGTGGATAAGAAAGGCATCTTGGCGAATATCAGCTCCATTATGGCCCAGAAGGATGCCAACATCATCCAGGCAGAAGTGAAAACCACCATGGACAAAAAAGGCATCTCCTTATTCACCATCGAGGTGGAAAACTTTGAGCAGCTTCAGGATATTATGGGGGCCATAAAAAGGGTGAAAGACGTGCTTTTTGTGGAGAGGCTATAATCACGGCTTCACAACCAAACCGGATTTGATACAACTGGTGCAGACCCTCATTCTTCTGGTCTGCCCGTTTTTGATCGTTCTCACTTTTTGAAGATTCGGATACCAGCGTTTCTTGGTCTTGTTATGGGCATGGCTCACATTGTACCCCACCTGTGGTCTTTTACCGCAAATTTCACATACCTTTGCCATAAATAAGTTCCCCTGAGATTTTGTCTAAACGTTTTATTTAACCTTTGTTTCCGCAAATGGCAACTGTTTTTTAGGAAATCTGGGATTATTCTGAAAGCGGGGGGCAGGGGGCCCGTTAATTTTCTTTCGCTAATTCATGCCGACAAAATGGGCAAACCACCCATTCTGCCTGAACAATGCGCTCACATTCCGTGCAGGTGGGAACTATCGGTTTGTTACAAAAGGGGCAATCTCTGAAATCTAGGCTGACCCCTTTTCCGCAATGGGGACAGATAGAGGTTAACTCCTCCTTCTCCTGCACCGCTTTCAAGACCTCATCTATGGTCGTGATGCCCAACTCCATCTTCTTTAGGCCACTGATTCCCAGGGTCGTCGTGCCTGTGGCCATGGCAGCATCCCTGATTTCATCAGATGATGCCCCAGACTGTACCAGGTCCCTGACCTTTCGTCCCATAACCATGACCTCCTCAATCACAGTCCTTCCCTTGTAACCCGTGTTGTTGCAGTTGGAACAGCCTGCCCCCCTG
>JASFEQ010000299.1:0-5780 GCA_050124735.1 Desulfobacteraceae bacterium
AAAGATTGGTTGGAAAAGTTTTATCGCTTTCTAGAGATCTATGGAAACCGTGTCGTGGCCGCTCATCTGGATGTGACAACGCCCACCTGGAGAGAGGATCCCACACCTGTCCTGGATACCATTAAAGGCTATTATGCACGGATGGACACGGGTTGGGATTTCAATAAATCCAAGCAGAAAACCCGTGACCAAAGGGAGAAAGCCATCGCAGATTTCGAGGGCAA
Source organism: Desulfobacteraceae bacterium (assembly GCA_050124735.1). GTDB lineage: Bacteria > Desulfobacterota > DSM-4660 > Desulfatiglandales > HGW-15 > JASFEQ01. Next base: position 225 of record JASFEQ010000299.1, read on the forward strand.
TCTCAAAGATGCTGAAGAAAAGAAACAGTTCCGGCGTTTGCTCAAGGGGGCGCAGGGGGCGTATGCCTTCCAGGAAGATCATGGGTTCTATATCGACCAGGGTTCTACCGCCGCACTGCGTAATGCCATTATTGCCTGTGGAAAGAGACTCTATCGAAGGGGATTAATCGAAGACCCAGAAGACGCAAATTTTCTGACGTTCCATGAAATGATTGAAACCATCGAAGGGCTGATTGATAACGAACCCATTGCAAGGTATCACTACGGTGCCTTGATTCCAAATGTTGTCAAGGAGAGGAAAAATGATGCTCAGATGGTTGCAGGCCTGGATCCACCCCTTACCCTTGGCAATGTCCCGGAAAAAATGACGGATCCCGTGGGGGCAAAGGTCTTTGGTATCATTGATGAGGTATTGCACCCCAAAGGAGAGAAAGAAGTGGAAGAAAGGCTGGAAGGTTTCCCTGGTGCACCCGGCATTGTGGAAGGTCCAGCCAAGGTAGTTATGGATTACCAGGATTTTCAGAAGGTTGAAGCGGGAGAGATTCTCGTATGTCCTTACACGGGAACCGCCTGGACGCCGCTTTTCGTCAAGATAGCCGGTGTGGTGACGGATACCGGGGGCATGCTGACGCACGCTGCTATTGCAGCAAGAGAATATAACATTCCCGCTGTGGTGGGTACGTGGAACGCCACCAACTCCATAAATGATGGGGATATTATTAAGATTGATGGAAATACGGGGATCGTTGAAGTCCTTGAAAGGGCAAAGGTATAATGTCATTGCGAGGAGCCGAAGGCGACGCGGCAATCTCTTCCAAAGGCCTCGAAAATGTTGTTTTTTGAAAATGGAGATTGCTTCGCTGCGCTCACAATGACTCGTTAGTTTTTGACGCTTAATTACGCAATTTAATGCTAGAAAATGAAGTGACCGGGGGAATAGGCCTCCATTTGTGGTGCAATGTTGTCCAGCATAAGGGGACACCAGAATCGTAATAGGGTGCTCGAGGGAGGACGCAAACCATGGAAGGACTCATTCATGAAATAGATATCAGAAGGGCAAAAAGAGCCCTGAGCGAGAAGAAAGTACCCGAAGAGGTGCTAAGACGAATCATGACGGCAGCAACATATGCACCGTCCTGCCTAAACAATCAACCGTGGCGATTTTTGGTTGTAACAGACGATGATAAACTGAAAGATGCGCACGCTGCGCTTTCAGGGGGGAACTACTGGGCAAAAAAGGCCCCAGTGATCGTTGCGGTGATAACCAAACCGGATTTGGACGCTCAGTTGAATGACCGTCGAGAATATGCTTTGCTGGGGTGTGGTCTGGCAATGGAAAACCTCATGCTCCAGGCCTTCAAAGAGGGGGCTATTGGGCATGCAATGGCGGGTTTTGACCCATTCGTGGTAAAAGAGAAGTTCTCGATCCCCGAAGAATTTATCGTCATTGCACTCGTTGCCATCGGTTATCCTGGTGACGAATCCCATTTGAGCGAGAAACACCTAGAAATGGAGCATAGCCCGCGAGACCGAAAGCCTGAGTCGGAGGTGATCACATACAATGCTTGGGGGTTTTAGCTTTACTCTGCAAGGCCAGTGTCCATAAGCCGTTCTTGGTGGGGGTAGTATTTTTTGTAGAAGGCCATTCGAAAACAGTCCACGCGTAAAGTCCCCCTTTGGTAAAGGGGGATTTAGGGGGATTTTGAGAGATTGCTTCCCCCCGCTTCCGCGGGGGTCGCAATGACAGACGTTGTGATCTCTTGCCTTTAAGTCCTTTATCATAGATGCGCAAACATTAGCTGAGACGAGGTCTTTATGCCTTTATATGAGTTTGAAGGAAAGAGGCCTTCGATCGATTCGAAGGCCTTTGTTCATCCGGACGCTGTAATCATCGGGGATGTGGTGATAGAGGCGGATTGTTATGTGGGAGCTGGAGCCGTTCTGCGCGGTGACATCGGTTCCATCAGAATTGGAAAGGGCTCAAACGTGCAGGAAAACTGTGTTATTCATGTGTTCCCCGACAAGTCGGTTATCCTCCATCCCAATTCACACATTGGTCATGGCGCCATTCTTCATGGATGTGAGATCTGTTCAAATGTCCTTGTGGGCATGCGAGCTATCATCGCCGATGGGGTCAAGATAAACTCATTTTCTTTTATCGGTGCAGGAAGCTTTGTTCCCTTTGACCAGGAAATCCCATCTAACAGTCTCGTTGTGGGTTCTCCCGCCAAAGTCATTCAGAAGGTCAGCCCGGAACACCTGGAACGGATTAAGGATGGTTTAGCCATCTATCAGGATCTCGCAAGACGACACCTGAAATCATTCAGAGAAATCCCCTCTGAAGAAGTCAAAAAAGATGACAGTAGGGGATAGTCCGTTGATTCTTGAAGTTAAATGGTGTGGGTTGGATTATGGCGAGACCATCATGAACTCTGAAAATCTGACAAATGCGCTTGTTTTTGGTGACATCTATAAGATACTGGGCGAGCCCGAACGCATCCCCGATAAGATAAGGAAATATAGGATCCTAAAGGAGAAATATGGGAACTATCCCCAAATCCATGAGGGGCATAAGGATGAATTGTTTGAATTTATATTAGACGATGACCCAGAAGCTATTGCGGTTTACAAACAGAAGGAACAGGAAGCCATGATCACGCAAGAGGGGGCGGAAGATGCCCTAGTCTATCTCTGTTCGGAAGGTATCGAGGTTTACATGGTGTCTGAATTGATACAAAGCCCCGATCCATTAGGCAAAGATGCCATAAGTGGATTTCTGAAAAGACAAAGGATCAGAAAATATTTCGATGGTCTGATCACGCCTGTAGGAAAAATTGATTTCAGGACAAACACTGTTGATCTAAAGTACAAGGGATCTACCAAGGCAGAAGGAACTATTTATGATCTCATAGCTCAAGAACTGAAGGAGCGCGGCATCCAGCCCCATGAAGCCGTCATGGTGGGGGACAGACCGGAAACGGATATTATTCCGGCCCAAAAAAGGGGTTTCAAGACCCTCCAATATACAGGATTTACCGATCTAGGTAAATCTGAGGCCGACGCTGTCATCAGCTCTCTTGACGAGCTCAAAAGCATTGTTCGGAAGAAACCATAAAACGTCCGTGAAATTTCGATATTTTTCCCGGCACACAACCATTAGACTGAAATTGGCTTATTTCACGGACAGCCGAAAACAGGAATGCTACTATTTCACGGAGGTTCCCTATAGAGGTTCCCTATAAAGGGGGAAAGACATGAGTTTAGAGCTGGGCTTTTTTGTACCTCCCGTTCCACCAGAGCAGTATATCAAAATGGCTTTGCGGGCCGAAGAGGTGGGGTACGACTTCATTACTTGCGATGACCACATGATCTATCCCTTTGGGGCGCCCTTTGGCGAAGGCGAGCAAGAGTACGGCATTCATGAGGCTTGGACAGCCATGACCTACCTGGCTGGGGCCACCAGTAAGATTAGTGTCAGTCACATGGTGCTCATCCCCACCTTCCGGGGGCCCGGCCTGCTGGCCAAGATGGGGGCCACACTGGACCTGTTCTCCGGGGGCAGAATGGATCTCAGCGTGGGCGCCGGTTGGTTTGAGCGTGAATTCAGGGCATTTCATTTCCCTTGGGAAAATCATAAAGGGCGCCTGGAGAGAGAGAGGGAGGCGGTTCAGATCATTAGGTCCTTGTGGACTGAGCCGCGTGTAAGCTTTGAAGGCAAATATTACCGGCTGGAAAATGCAGAGGTGTCTCCCAAGCCTCTGCAAAAACCAACGCCCCCCATCTGGATTGGCGGCGACTCCAAGCCTTCCATGGAGCTGGCAGCGGAACTGGGGGACGGATGGTTGGTGCATGGCCACCAGCCCCATGAGATAGACAGGATGTTCCAGAGTATCAGGCCCATGTTAGGCGACAAAGCTGAAAATTTCGGATTGGGCTGCGCTGCATTTGTCATCATGGGTTCCGACCCGGATGCAGCCACTCGCAAGATGAAGGAAATGATCTCCTCGGAGGTTTGGGAACGCTTCCAGAAGGCTGGCATAAAGCACGAGCTCAACAATCGTGTTTCTGGCACTCCTCAACAGTGCTTGGAAAGGATCAAGGAGTATGAAAAAGTGGGGTTGACCCGCCTCATACTGATTTTCCTGGACCCGGAGGACGCCGAATGGTTCGCTCAGGAGGTTTTGCCGAAGCTGGGCTAAGTTTGCCACGGTGCAATAGGGGTCATTCGTGCACAATGCGCTCAAATTTCGGGCCAACTAAATTATCTACAAGCAGAGCTGGTTCATCAGCAAGGACATAACGGCGAAGAAATCGTTCTCAGTGTCATATGCACGTTCTGCACGAACGTCCCCCATCTGGACGAGAGTATTCATTTCCATTATTCATCATACCAGCCAAAGTCGTTGATCGCCTTTTTCATCATATAAAAGTTATAGGGCGGCGCATAGATGGGAACGTCGCATCCTGCCATCAGCACATAACCGCGAGGGGCATCATACTTTGCCTTGAGAATGGCCTCTTTGCCCAACGCGAAGACCTCCTGCGGGGTCCCCGTCTGGAGGATCTGGGGCTCAATATTGCCTGCAATGACACAGTTATCACCGAAGAACTTAATCGCGGTGGTTAAGTCCACCTCCGGGCTTATACTGGCTATACCCGGGTTTCCCATAGGAATCTGGGAGAAGAGGGGCAGATTTAGATTTTGATCACCACAAAAGTGCGTATAGAAATATTTCACCCCCATAGCCAAGACTTTCTCGTGGACCTCTATGAGGTAAGGGAAAGCAAACTCTTCAACGTGCTTAGGTGAAAGCAGATTATTGGCCTCCATATGCGTTCCATCCGCAGCTACAAGGCGGTCGGTGCCAAAGGAGTCGATCCAATATTGCACGATCTGTAAAATAAAGTCTGTGGCTAGCTGGGCTAGCCTGTGCACAAGTTCCGGTGCCTTGATGATCCACCGACAAAACAGATCAACCCCGCAGATGTTTGAAGCTCGGGAGATTGGACTGCCGCAAGGGACGGTTATGGGAAGTCCATACTTCTCTTGAAGCTTGGAGAATTGCATGTAGAGGGGTATAGCACCAGCCGTTTTCACGTCTGGTACTCCCAGGTTTTCAACATCCTTCTCTGAATTCACAGCAAATCGGATGACCTTTGGGGCCATGTCGTACTTGCCACGTGGAAAATCGATTTCAGCCCCAAACTCCCATGCGCCAAAGTTTGCATATCTGTACTGGGGAAATCCATCATACCCATACTGCTCCTGGGTCCATACTTGAGACCAGAAGCACTTTTCCGGGTCGTTATAGAATTCAGCGAGGGAGTAGCCCACGTTTTGGGCGCAAAATCCCAGGGCGAAAGGGAAAAAGGGGACCCGATCTATAGGCTTGCCAGCCATAAGGGCATCCATTCGTTCCATTGGAGTCATTCGATCTGGCTTTGGGTTACTTAACATTTTGCCTCCCTTGGAGATATTGGGGGTGTGTCACAACACCTCCTCGCAGTATTCTTAAAACGGAAAGAAAAATCAATCTTGTTTCTACTTGACAAGCC